>JAFGIX010000092.1 GCA_016929395.1 Candidatus Zymogenus saltonus | reverse complement strand
TGGCAGTGTCTTCGGCATTCGCTTTGATTTGAGCGCCGGAAACTTGGGTTCGGAGACGAGGCCCGTTATTATCTCCGGAAATTCTATTGACGCAACGTCTACCGGCAACGAGGTGTTTGGGATATTTATCCTAAGAACCGGCGCCGGCGCCAGCGACATCTACAGTGTCATCACTGGAAACAAAATGTTGAATTTACAGAGTAATAATGCCGCCTATGGAATTAGGTTGTATTCATTCAACGGGAGCATAGGGTCTGCTGCGAGTCCGGTTATTATATCCGGGAACCTGCTTGACGTAACTTCGAACGCGAACATAGCTTACGGGACTTTTCTCCATTCCAGTGGAAACATATTCGCCAATATCAAGCACAACTATATGGATGTCACCGCAGCAACCAATGCATATGGAGGAAACCTAGAGTCCGGTTCTGGCATTATAGGAGACGTCACGTCGCTTGCCACATCCTTCTACAAGAACGCCGGGACGATAATTGGGACTAACAATCGCTACATGCTGATTCTCGATGGTACTGTAAACGGCGGAAACTACGTGAATTGGAAAGAAAACTCCTTTACTCCTGTTGGCGGGGCATGGTCGGGAAATTACAATATAGGTGATTCTTTACCGGCACCGGGCGGTCCGGGACCGGTTCAGACCAACTTCGGCGCGGGCGATACTATAACGCCGTAAATTGTAGAATCCCACAGTTGGGATAAGCATTAGGGGGGCAAAATTTGCCCCCCTTTTTTTAGACAATGGACTGACAAGGGGCTTAAGCCCCTTGTCTATCGGCCCCTTGTCTATAAACCGCAAACGCTCCCAAGGACCTCACCTTATGGAAAAGGTCTCGTCGGTGGCGGCGGCCGTAATCAACAAACCGAGCACAGTTACTATATTCTCCATTTATATATCCTATAATATAGCAATTCTTCCCCGTAACTTCCCTGTACTCTTAATAAAACGAGGCCGCCCGATTTAAAAAAAGGCGGCGAGTACAAACCGGACACAAACGGTTCTCTTTCACGGAAAGGACAATGAGAGGCAAAGGGAAAACAGAGATATCCGCTATCTCTTTAGGCTCACGGTGTCGGGAGCAACAGACTTTGAAATTCCCCTTTTGAAATTCTCGACGCACTTCTCGCTGCAGAAATAGTGGGTTTCCCCCTTGATCCTCTCCCTTATTGCGTCCCTCTTAGGAAGGTATATTCCGCAGGCGGGGTCCTTCACCATGACGTCGTCAACCTTGACCCCGCCCTTCGTTACACTCTCCTTGTTTTCCTTTGTCCCTTTCGGAACGAAAAACCTGAAGAGACGGTAGGCGAAAAAAAAGAGCAAAGAATAGAGCAGAAACCTGAAAAAACCGCCAAACATGACACCTCCTGATGATAACGACGGTTACTATAGCACCCGAGGGGAAAAAAGTAAATGGGTGATGGGAAATTAAGGTTAAATTGTATAAAGAAGTTTTTGCTTTGAATTTTCATGTTATTGTGTTATAATTATGAACATTAAGTAACATTTTTTTTGGAGGGAAAAAATGAAAATCAGCGCTCCGAAAAAGAACACCTGGTGGATCGGATGTATCCTTCTGGTATTGGGTGTCGTTGCCTTTATTCTGCCGTTTGTTGGCGTTACAATGCTGCCTGGCTGGCTTGATAAACTCTTTTTCTTCGCCTCTTCACTTCTTTATACCCTTGCCACAGCTATGAAAGGATTGTAATTTCGCCGCATCCTAAAAGGTAAAAAATCTAAGCTAAGGAAGGGGCGTTGTCAATATACGACAACGCCTTTTCCGTGCGCTCCGTGTTACTAATAATAAATGCAGTATTATACTAAAAAAAATCCCCTAATCCAACGATTTTAGTGACAACAAACAATAAACTATGTATAATATCTCCCTAATTTTTTTAACGGGGAGGCTCGTCGAGTTTTACGAAGCGAGGCTTTTATTTTTAGTACAATGCAGTAAGGAGGCAGTATTATGATGGTCTACATCAATTTTTCAAAGAGAATTCAGCAGATTCAGGACGAATTGAAGGCGAAGGGGATCGACGTCCTTGTCGGCACGAGGCTGAAGACAATCACCCACTGGTCGGGCGGCTTCGTCCCCTGGAGGAGCGCGATAATCATCCCCGCCGAGGGCGAGGTTCAATTGATCACCCCGCTGCTCGACTCCGGCAGACTTGCCGACGAGAGCTGGCTCGACAACGTCGTCGGCTACGGGGCGCTTCCGGGTATCGACTTCCTCGACATGATAAAGATGAGGATAGACGCGACAGGAAAGGACGGGGGCACCATCGGCTACGAGGACGGGACCACGAATTACCTGCCGGAGGGATTCATCACCAACTATGAGCTCGAATCGCTGAAGGGGATGTTCCCCAACGCGGAGTTCGTGAACGCCACAGAGATAACCGACAAGCTCTGTCTCGTAAAGGAGCCGGAGGAGATAAGGCTTATGCGCCAGGCGACGGCGATCGTCGACACGGCCCACGAGGCGGTGAGGCAGGAGCTGAGGGTCGGGATATCCGAAAAGCAGATAGCCGGTATAGCCGAAAAGGTCATGCGGGACGCCGGGAGCGAGTTCGCATGGACGTTCACCGGCGGGCAGGAGATCGCATCGGGCGAGCGGACATGGTGGCCGCTCGGCGGCTGCACACCCGCAACCGACAGGATTGTCCAGTTCGGCGAGCCGGTCATGGTCGACCTTCACGGGATGTACGGGCTGTTTCTCGGCGACGTGGCCCACAACTACATCATGGGCAATCCCACAAAGGAGCAGTCGGAGGTGATAAAGGCATTCACAGAGACGGCCTATAAGGCGATCGATGAGATGCAGCCCGGGAAGAGCCTCAAGGAGGTCACCCTCAAAGTCCACGAGTTCGTTCAGAAGAACGACTGGACCGCGTGGATGCTCCCCGGCTACGGCCACGGGATCGGGCATCTCGGAAACGAGTGGTACCCCTGCGTGGCCGAGGTTGCATCTCCCGGAAACAACGAGCCGGACTACATCCTCGAGCCGGGCTACATGCAGATGATGGCGGTGGTGTGCAACCGCCCCGGGGTCTGCGGATTCAGGCTGGAGAGGCCGCTCGTGATCACCGAGACCGGAAACGAGGTGCTATCGAAGCTCCCGATCGAGCCGGTGGCATTGAAGCTCGACGACAGCCTCAAGTTTAGGGGCCGTTAGCAGATGATTTAAGGTCACGTTGAGACCTGATCCGATAGTATGTAATTGTGAGTTAAAGAAAGGGACGAGGCAATCCTTCAGTAGGAAGGTAGCGGGTTTTTTTATTGAGAGAAAATCCTGCCGGTCTTGCTTACTATAGAGGCTTTAAGCATCATTCCCGATGAGACAGAGTAATCCGTACATTCATTCCCAACATTATTGGGAATATATGCCGTCATTCCCAACTCGATTGGGAATCCAGAAATATCAATCTGGATTCCCGCTTGCGCGGGAATGACACGTATTATTGGGTTCCCGCTTCCCAGGGGAATGACAACAGTTTCCGGATCCCCGCTTACGCGGTAATCACAAAATAGAAGGCAAGGAACGTTCAATGGTCGGTTTTACAAGAGAAGACGTCGAGTTTTTCAGCAAGGGGACGAGGTGCGCCGCCTGGCTCTACCTCCCCAAGGGGATCAAAAAACCCCCGGTGGTGATCATGGGCCACGGTTTTGCGGCGGAAAGGGACTTCGCCCCTTCCCGCCTTCGCCGAGAGGTTCGCCGAGAGAGGCCTTGCCGTTTTCCTCTTCGACTACAGAAACTTCGGCGCCAGCGACGGAGTCCCAAGAAACCTCGTCAATCCATTCAGGCACGTTACCGACTGGAAGGCCGCCCTTGACCATGTCAGGGCGATTGACGGGATAGATACGGAGAGGATCGCCCTCTGGGGGTCTTCCTTCGGCGGGGGTCACGTCATCGTAACGGCCGCCGCCGACAGGAGGGTATCGGCTGTTGTGGCGCAGGTTCCCATGGTCGACGGCCTCTCGTCCCTCTTCATGATCGGGCCTTTAAACATGGCCAAGGGGCTCTACTACGGGATCAGGGACCTGTTGAGGATTATCACATTTCGCGAGCCCTTCTACACGCCGGTGGTGGCGGAGCCGGGGACGTTCGCCGCAATGAACGCCCCCGGTTCAAAAGAGGGGTACCTGGCGATTGTCCCGGAAGATTCGACATGGGAGAACAGGTGCCCCGCGAGGATCGGCCTCATCATAGGTCTCTATCAGCCGATCCGTTTCGCCGAAAGGGTGAAGTGCCCGGCCCTTATCGTTGCTGCAGCGGAGGAGAACCTTGTATCTCTTAAGATGACGAGAAGGGCGGCTAAGAGGATGAAAAAAAGCAGACTTGTCACCGTCCCCGGTGGGCACTTCGATGTATACACCGGTGAGAACTTCGAAAGGGTCGTCAAGCTCCAAGGCGATTTTCTCGTAGAGCAACTGTCGTGCGATTAGATATTTATCGGACGGTTCACTGTTGTCACAACGTGCGACTTTTGCGGTGGGAGTGCCCGGACAGCTTTCACCGCCGGCTATGGAGGGCCTAATCGGAAGGTCACGGTTATTAAGTTCGAGATGTCTCCCTTTTGCCTTCGCCCGTCCGCAATCCATCGTTCAAGACGATCTCCAGTTCAATGTCTCTCCCCTAAACCACCCAGATATCCGCCGGGATCGTATCATTTCTGAAACTTTTATAAAAAATAGTACAATTTATTCGTTGACACGGCCAATTATACGTGATAGAGACCGTAAAACGGGATTAGTGATACTCTTTTAAAAAGCAATCGTCATTAAACACTTTTTTTGTTTTTATATATGGAGGTTTTTTATGTCTGAAAAAACGACTTCAGGCGCTGAAGCGGAATTCCCAGTATCCAGGGGATACTCCTACTACGTCTTTACGTTACTCTTTCTTCTCTACGTCTTTGACTATATAGATAGGATGGTAGTATCATCCCTCTTTCCGTTTCTGATTAAGGATTGGGGGATAACCACCGTACAGTGCTCATGGCTTGCATCGATCGTTACAATCAGTATGACGATCTTCGTCTTTCCCGTCTCGCTTCTCGTTGACAGATGGAGCCGGAAGAAAACGATCGGACTTATGGCGGTTTTATGGAGCATCGCCGCCGGGGCCTGCGCCCTTACGAAAAATTTCAAGCAGCTCCTGTCGCTGAGGTCTGTAATCGGAATCGGGGAGGCGGCGTACACCCCCGGAGGCCACGCCATGATTGCCGCATATTTCCCTGAGGAGAGACGGGCTACCATGAACGGCTACTTTACTGCGGCGATACCGTTAGGTAGTGCCCTGGGAGTCATTCTGGGCGGCCAAATTGCAGAGACAATCGGTTGGCGATATGCCTTCGGTCTCACTGCCATACCCGGCCTCTTCGTGGCAATTCTCTTCTTCTGGGTAAAGGATTACAAGACCGCGCAGATCGTAAAGGGAAAGACGGAGCACTTCATACCGGAAGACCCCGCCACACACGAAAAGATGAGCTTTTGGGAAATAGTGAAGGAATTTGCCAAAACACCCTCGGTAATCTTTACATACCTCGGTTACGTCGGCAGCACATTTGTCACCACGTCTCTTATCACCTTTCTCCCTCTTTATTTTCACAGAATCGAGGGCCTCGATATGTTTAAGGCCGGAACAAAAACCTCCGTTATCTTTCTCCTTGCCATCATCGGCGCTCCCTTCGGTGGTTTCATAGCAGATAAGTGGAGGAAGAGAAGACTCAACGCCAGAATGGCGTTTCCCGCGATTAGCTCTATTCTAACGGCGATATTTCTTATGATTGCTTTCAACTACACAGAGGGTCAAACTCAATATATTTTTCTAATCCTCTTTGGATTTACCGCTCCCATGTTCGCATCGGCCGGCTCCGCCGTAACCCAGGACGTGGTCCAGCCCGGGCTTCGCGCGATATCTTACAGCCTGGCCCAGTTCTTCATGATGATGTTGGGGTATACCTTGGGGCCACTTTTTGTAGGTTATATGTGTTCCAGATTTGGCAATGACTTCGATCTCCTCCCCGGTTTTGGACTCCTTCCACTTTTCACCCTCTTCGGCGGAGTCATGTTCTTCATTGGCTCCTACTACTACGTAAGGGATTTGAAAAAGGTGGCCAGGGTGAAACTTGTCGAGGAAAAGAAGTAAAGGGAGCACATATCTTTTTAATAAAATGTGAGGGGGGGATCGGTCTCAGACCTTTCCCCCCTTGATTATATTGATTTACACGGCGGGGAAAACAGCCATTGGTTCCAATAACCGCTTCCACCCAATCCCGCCGATTTTACGTCACGAAAAAGCAGAATCCCTCGTCTCCACCCCCTTCACATCGATCACTCCTCCATCGTATGTTTCTGGCCGAGCTTCTTGTACAGCTTCCCAAAGTAGGTGTTGGCGTTTTCGGCGAACTGCTCAAGGGAGATGAACTCCCGCCCCACCTTGGTGACCGTCTCGTCGGACATCTTGCCGTCCCTGATCAGCTCCCTTCCCGCCGTTTCCGCCGCCTCGAATATATCGTCCAGTGAAATGTTGAAGTGCTCTGCGGGCTTTATCGACATGGCGTTGGGGCGAAGGAGCGCCCCGGCGAACTCCCTCCTGAGGTTATGCGCCACGGCCTTCATGTGGATAAGCATCGGCTCGAAGTTTATCTCCTCGAAGAAGCCGCACGTGGAGACGAGCACCAGCTTCCCGTGGGCATAACCCTCTCTTACCGGGTGTCTCGATCGACCGTCTATTACCTCTATGAACGGCTCTCCCAGGGGCGTCATCCTGTCCATGAACATCTTCATGAGGCCGGAGACGCCGTCCCAGTAGAGGGGAGTCGCAAATACCAGTATATCCGCATCCTTTATCTTCGGAAACAGCTCGTCCATATCGTCTCTTATTATGCACTCGCCCGGCGTCTTCGTCCAACACTTCAGGCAGCCCAGGCATGGCCCTATCTTCATCTTCTTCAGGTAGAACAGCTCCACCTCGGCCCCGGCATCCTTCATGCCGTCTATGAACGGATTCAAGATGCGGGCGGTGTTTCCGTTCGCCATGTTCGGACTCGAATTCAAGGCAAGTACTCTGTCATTTCCCATAATAGAAATCCCTTCTCAATATTGGTAAAAAAACAAAAACCTCGGAGCAAATCAAAGGGCCCCTCGGTTTTTTTCCTTACTTCCGAATGTAGTCAGGGACGACTTCGCAAAGCTTTTTAATTACAACGTCCGGATCGCCGTTTTCGATCAAGAGGCTCATCTCCTCAATACTTTTGATGACCTCGGCCCTGCTCACATCGATGGACCTCTTGACCATTATCTTCGGGTGCTCGGTGGGTATTATCCCCTCCCCCTCGACCAAGAGCTCCTCGAAAAGCTTCTCCCCCGGCCTCATGCCGATAAACCTTATATCGATGTCCACGTTGGGAACCTTCCCGTGGAGCCTGATGAGATCGTGGGCGAGATCAAGGACCTTCACCGGCTCACCCATGTCGAGCATGAATATCTCGCTCCCCTTGCCCATGGCCGCCGCCTGCAGGATGAGGCTTGCGGCCTCGGGGATCGTCATGAAAAACCGGGTCGCTTCTGCGTCCGTTACGGTGACCGGCCCGCCCCTCCCTATCTGCTTGAGAAAGAGGGGAATGACGCTCCCGGAGCTTCCCACCACGTTCCCGAAGCGGACGGTGAGGAAATCACAATTTTTCGAGTTGGAGAGGGACTGGACGTAGAGCTCGGCGAGACGTTTTGTGGCCCCCATTACGTTTACGGGCCTGACCGCCTTGTCGGTGGAGACAAGGACGAACTTCTCAACGTTGTGCTTAAGCGAGATGTCCACAACCGTCTTCGTGCCGAAGACGTTGTTCCTCACGGCCTCGACAGGCTCGAACTCCATCAACGGGACGTGCTTGTAGGCCGCCGCGTGAAAGACGAGGTCCACCCTATGGTCGTTGAAGACCTTCTCCACCTTCTTCTCGTCTGTAATGGAGCCCAGGATCGATACGGAAGGGATATCGGCAAATAGGTTTTCGATCTCGTACTTTATCTCATGGAGGTTTGTGTCGTTCCGCTCGAAGATGATAAGCTTTCCGGCCTTGAACTTCATGACCTTTCTGCACAGCTCCGATCCGATCGACCCCCCCGCCCCCGTTATCAGGACGCTCTTTCCGCGAATGAAATCCTCTATCAACGGGACATCGAGGTTTACCGGTTCCCGTCTCAAAATATCATTAAACGAGATATCCCTGATCTTCTTTACGCTGATCGTATCCCCGAAAAGCTCCCCAAGGCCGGGGATCGTCCTCGTCTTAATATTTGCATCCTCACACAGCGAGAGGATCCTCTTGATGTCCGCCCCGGTGGCGGAGGGGATCGCTATCACCGCCTCGTCCACGCTCGACTCGAAGGCCGTCTTCTTGATGTTCTCGGTGGTTCCGAGGATGGGAATGCCGTGAATCTGAAGGCCCTTTTTTCGGGGGTCGTCGTCGATAAAGCCGATCAGCCTGTACTTCAGCTTCTTGTTGCCCGTTATCTCTCTGGCGAGCTTCTCCCCGGCGTCACCGGCTCCGATGATGATGATTTTTTTCATATCGGAATAGTCCCTGAAGATAAGCCCCCTGAAATCGAACCCCCTGTTCAAAAAGACCCTTATGGCGAGCCTGAACGCGCCGATGAATATAAAGGTCAAGAGGTAGTCGATGATGAAGACCCCCCGGGAAAAGCCCTCGAACCTGAAGAAAAAGAGGATGGCAAGGATAATCAGCCCCGAGCTTACCGAGCACGCAAAGAAGATATTCCCGAGGTCAACGATCCCCGTGTACCGCCACATCCCCCGGTAGAGGTTGAAATAGTAGAACGAGATGAGCTTTAGTATGATTATCGGAAATATGGTCATGACAAAGGCATTGACGGCCCACCCAGAAATAATACCCTCGAAGCGGATGAGATAGGCAAAAATGTTGGCAAGAACCAGAAGGAAAATGTCCCCGGTCAGGATTATATACACGTTCTTCGTTCTGGTATGAACCTTCTTCACGATTTCAGCCACTATATTAATTCCCCTTGGTCGATGCGATAACCTCGGACACGCGCCTTACGTCCTCATGGGTCATGTCCGACCCGCTCGGAAGCGAAAGGCCGTTTCTGAAGAGTCTCTCCGAGATCTCCCCTCCGACCTTGCGACGGCCCGAAAAAATCGGCTGCATGTGCATCGGCATCCAGAGGGGCCTCGACTCGATATTCTCCTCCTCGAGGCGAAGCCTGACCCTTTCCCTGTCCGCGCCGAACTTCTCCGGGTCTATCGTTATACACGTGAGCCAATTGGTGCCCTTTCCGTAATCCGCCTCCGGCATGAAATCCACCCCCGGAAGATCGCCCAGGAGCTCCCGATAGAGGCGGTTCACCCCTCTCGTCTGGGCAATCCTCTCCTCGATCACGGAAATCTGCGCCCTGCCGATGGCGGCGAGGATGTTGGAGAGCCTGTAATTGTAACCGATATTCGAGTGCTGGTAGTGTGGGGTGTCGTCCTTGGCCTGGGTGGAAAGGTACCTCGCCTTTTTGATCATCTCCTCCTCTTCCGAGACGAGCATCCCCCCTCCGGAGGTGGTGATTATCTTGTTGCCGTTGAAGGAAAAAGCCGCACACAGCCCGAAGCTCCCGCACTTTTTACCCTTGTACGTCGCCCCCAGGGCCTCGCAGGCGTCCTCTATTACCGGCACATCGTAGCGGCCGCACGATTCCATAATCGGATCGACGTCCGCGCTCTGGCCGTATATATCGGCAAATATCACCGCCCTGGGTAGCCTGCCCAGACCGGCCAGGCGATCGAGCTCGCCTCTCAAAAGATACGGGTCGATATTCCAGCTTCTCTCATCGCAGTCGACAAACACCGGGGACGCCCCGGCGTAGGCGATCGGATTTACGGTGGCCGAAAACGTAAAGGTCGGGCAGAGGACCTCGTCCCCCGGGCCCACCCCCAGAGACAACAGGGCCAGATGAATGGCCGCCGTGCCGGAGGAGAGAGCCACGCCGAATGAGGCGCCGAGGTATTCGAGGAACTCCATCTCGAAGGCTTCGAGGTCCGGGCCGGACGGGGCGATCCAGTTCCCCTCGAAGGCCTCCCTTATGAAATCGAGCTCCCTTCCTGACATGTGCGGCGGCGAAAGAAATATCCTCTTATCCTTTTTCATCAATTGTCCAAAATTCCCCTAAAAAACCCTACTGAAGCGGATTTATTAAAATAAAAAACTTCCCGTGCAATACCAATTACCCCCCGCTTCCCCGCCCCACGATAATCACACGACCCTGCTTCCATCCTTGACGTCCCTAACTATAACACATCCCGCCCCGATTGCGCAATCTTTACCGATCTTTATCCCGGGTATGACTTTAGCCCCTATCCCTATAAAACTGTTTTGGCCCACCGTGACGTTTCCGGCGAGATTCACGCCGGGGGCGATGTGGACGTAGTCCGAGATGACGCACTCGTGGTCGACCGTGGAGGCGGTGTTCAATATGACACCCTTACCTATCCTTGCGGCGGCGTTCACCACCACGGGGCCGATCATGACAACCCCGTCCCCCACAACTGCCGAGATAGAGACCATCGCCCAGCGCGAGCGGACGGTAAGGAGGGATACACCCGTCTTATCCAGCCATTCCCCCGCCTCCCGCCTGCGATTGTTGTCGCCGATTCCGAGGATAACGCGGTCTCCCTGCCTTACGACCGACCTCCCCCCCGAGACCGGCAATCCCAAGACGGTCGATCCCCACTTTCCCTCGTCGTCGTCCAAAAAACCGCTCACCTTAAGACCGCTTTCCATAGCCGTCTCGGCCACCACCATCCCGTGCCCCCCGGCACCGAACACCCAGAGGTTTCTTGGAGCCTTCATATATTCGCCTCATTCTTTTTTGTTGGCCTATTGCCGCTAAACTTCGGCATCGGAGTCCCGTCGCTCCGGTTTACCCCGCTGCCCGTGAAGACAGAAAAGAGCGTCATGAAGAGAATTTTCAGATCGAGGGAAAAACCGATATTCTCTACGTAATAGGTATCGTATTTAAACTTTTCATCCCAGTCGATGGCGTTTCTCCCCATGATCTGGGCGAGCCCGGTGATCCCCGGCCTCACGTCGTGGCGCCTCGCCTGCTCTTTATTGTAGAGGGGGAGATACTCCATCAAGAGCGGCCTCGGGCCCACGAGGCTCATGTCCCCCTTCAGTACATTTATCAGCTCCGGCAGCTCGTCTATGCTCGTCTTCCTTAAAGCACTGCCGACAGGCGTCAACCGCTCTTCGTCGGGGAGGGGATTCCCGTGTCGGTCAAAGGCTTCGGTCATTGTCCGAAACTTGTAGATGGTAAAGGGCGCCCCCCCCTTCCCCGGCCTGACCTGCCTGAAAAGGATCGGCCTCCCCATGAAGACAAATATCAACGCCGAGACCAGAAGGAGTACGGGGGAGAGGAGGACAATCCCGAGAATCGAAAACATTACATCAACAACACGCTTTACGGCTCCGTAAAGATTCATGACGCTTAAAACCCCTCTCTATTGTCCCATCAGGCGGATTTGACCTCCCGGACTACAAAGACCTCTCCTTCAAGAGCCTCTTGTATTCATCGGCCAGCGCCTCCCGGATCGGCTCCGGGGAAAAATCCCTGACGCAGCGCTCGCGGCCCGCCCCGCCGAGCCTTCGCCTTAAGCTCGGGTCGTCCAAGAGCCTGGCCACGGCGTCACAGAGGGAGCCGACATCACCCCTCGGCACCAAGAATCCGGTCTCGCCACTAACGACGGCGTCCACACATCCAATAGCATCTGTCGCCACAACGGGGAGCCTCATGGCGGCCGCTTCCATTGGGGCGTAGGGGAATCCCTCCCTGTGGGAGGGGAAGATAAGCACGTCCATCAACAAATAGTAGGGGGCGACATCCTCGACGTAACCGACAGGCACGACCCTCCCGTCCCTCTCGAATCTCCCCTTTATCTCAAGGACAGCATTGTCGACCCTCTCCGTATCCCACGGACCCACGAGGAGCAGGTAAATATTCGGATACTTCTCCCGCAGGACACCCCAGGCCGCCGAAAGCTCGATTATCCCCTTGTCCCGCTCCAGCCTCCCCACGTAGCCGACGGTCAACGCCCCTTTTTCCCGACCCGGCAGGCCCAGCCCCTCGCGAAGGACAGCGGCCTTTTCCTTTATATCCCCCCTCTCGGGATCGAACCGGGCCGCGTTCAGCTCGCAAGCGCCGGAGCGGAGGACGATCCCCTTTTTCTTCGAGACCGTCTTTTCCCTCCTCGCAAACTCCATCTGTGAGTTCGATACGAATATCGTCTGGTGGCAGAGTCTCGACGTCAGCCGCTCAACCCACTTCAGGACGAGCCTTTTAACGCCCCTGTCATTCACGAAGACGGTGCCGCGGTTCATATATATCCTCACCGGCACCCGGGCCGCCCACGCCGCAACAGAGCCCAAAAGGGAGGCCTTAGGGGTGCTCAGGTTTACGACCTCCGGCTTAATACGCCGAAAAAGAAAGTATAATGATACAAGGCCCCTCAAATCGGAGACCGGTGTAATCCCTCTCGTCATTTTAATCCCATGAACCCCGACCTCGTTATAACGGCCGGCCTCATCGAGGGCTTTACCCGGCGACGAGACGCAGATAACCTCAAACCCGGCCGACTTCATGAAATCGATGTGGCCTCCCATCAAGAAGGCCCGGATCGTATCCGGCACGGTGGTTACGTAGACGAGCCTTATATTTATATTTATTTCCCCCAGCTTCTCCTCCTCAATCCTCTTCACGAGCCGCCTACCTGTCCGACTTTCCTGTCCCCCCACGGTGGCATCACTGCACCTCCAGCCAGGCCTGAAACATCAGGATGTCCCACAAATGATGCTGCCAGTTCCACCTGCCGGAAAGGTGCTCCTCCCACCTCTTTCTTATCGGGGCAGGACTGAAAAAGCCCTCCGCCATCAATCTCTTCTCCGAGAGGAGGGACTCCCCCCACTCCCTCAGCTCCACCCTGAGCCAGGTATCTATGGGAACGGCAAAACCCATCTTCGGGCGATCGATGATCTCCTTCGGGACATATCTGTAGAGGAGTTGCCTCAAAAGCCACTTCCCCCGGCCGCCCTTGATCTTCATGGAAAGGGGGAGGCTTGAGGAGAACTCCACGACCCGGTGGTCTATTATGGGTACCCTCGCCTCGAGGCTTACGCCCATGCTGGCCCGATCCACCTTCGTCAGTATGTCGTCCGGGAGGTAGCTCACCATGTCGAGGTACATCATCATGAGCGAAAAGTCGTCTATATCGGCCCAGAGTTTTTTGTCGGACGTGATGGATGGCAGCTCCTTGGAGTTCGGAACGACCGACGTTGATTCGTCCCAGTGCGTGACCAGCCTCCTGTAGATATCGTATTTATCCTCGGCACCCATGACCGTTGTAAGCTTCTGGACCTTGTCGCCAAGATTTCTCTGCTTCAATCCCTTAGGAATGATAAAATCAAGCCGACTCGACAGGGAGTCCCACGCGACGGGGGAGGGCCTTTCGAGGAGCCCTGCCAGCCCCCTCCTTACCCCGGCGGGCATCCACCCCAGCCTCCTCCAGAGCCTCGGCGCCCAGAAGTGGCGGTTGTAGCCCCCGAAGAGCTCGTCCCCCCCGTCCCCGGAGAGGCAGACCGTAACGTGCTCCCTTGCCATCTTCGAGACGAGGAACGTTGGTATCTGTGAGGAGTCGGAAAAGGGCTCGTCGTAGAGCATGGGAAGCCTCGGTATCACATCGAGGGCGTCCTTGGGGTCAAGGTAAAGCTCCGTGTGCTCTGTTCCGAGGTGCTCGGCGACCGCCTTTGCGTCAACCGCCTCGTTATAGGCGGCCTCGTGAAAGCCTATGGTAAAGGTCTTTATCGGCCTCGTGGAGTTTTTTTGCATCAGCGCCGTGACCGTAGAGGAGTCCACCCCGCCGGAGAGAAAGACTCCGAGCGGCACGTCCGCGATCATCCTGAGTTTCACAGCAATGCCGAGGATCTCCTCCAAGGCGTCGACCGCCTCCTTTTCGTCTCCGGCAAACTGGTTTCTGTATCCCTCCTCCGCTATCTCCTTAGGATTCCAGTAATGGCGGGGCGTCGGCTCCTCCCGATCGACCTCCCAGGAGTCTTTAATTGTCAGGATTGCCCCCGGGGGGAGCTTTTTCACACCCTTGTAGATCGAGTAGGGCGAGGGGACGGAGTTTCGCTTTAGGTAGAGGGACAAAACGTCCCTGTCGATCTCGCCGCGAAAGTCCGGGTGGACTTTAAGGGCGCTCATCTCCGACCCGAAGAGGAAGGCCTTTCCCATCCTGCCGTAATAAAGGGGCTTTATCCCGAGCCTGTCCCTAACGAGGTGCAGGGCCCTCTCGCTCCTGTCCCAGAGGGCAAAGGCGAACATCCCGACGAACCTGGAGACGGCGGCCTCGATGCCCCAGGCACTTATCGCCTCGAGCATTACCTCGGTGTCGGAGTGGCCCCGCCACCCGGACACAAGTCCCTCTTCTTCGAGGTCTTTTCTTATCTCGTTAAAATTGTATATCTCGCCGTTGTAGGAGATGAGGTGCCTGCCGTTCTTCGAGATCATCGGCTGGTGCCCCTCCATCGACAAATCTATGATGGCAAGCCGCCTGTAGGAAAAGCCGATCCCCGCCTTCACATCGGCCCAGACCCCGGAGTCATCAGGGCCCCGGTGGATCATTGTATTGCCCATCCTCTCGAGGATCGATTCGGCCTCGTCGGTCGTCAATCCCTTTTTCAGCATGCCGGCTATTCCGCACATATATTTAAATCCTTAAATATCAAGCCAAGTCTTTAATGATCAACGGCCCTGCCGCCCGGCCAGCACTTCCGTATACATTAGCCGATATTGCTCGGCGACCGCGGCGATGGAGAACCGCTCCACAATCCGCTCCCTGGCGGCGGCGCCCAGCCTTTTTCTCCCCTTCACCCCCATCTTAATCAGATCAAGCCAGCCTCCGGCCAGCGCCTCCGGGTCCTTCGGGGGGACGACCCTCCCGGTGTCTCCGACGAGGTCTCTCGAATCTCCCACGTCGGTGACGACGCAGGGCACCCCCGACGCCATCGCCTCCCCGATAACGTTCGGGGAGGCCTCGGTGAAAGACGAGGTCGTCGCGATGTCGAGCCCGGCGGTTATCTCCGGGATCTCCCTCCTGAAGCCCAGAAGGTGAATCCTCTCCGGTATACCCGTGTTTTTCACCATCGCGGCGAGCCCGCCGTTTTCCATCGTCATGTCCCTTCCCACCAGCACGAAATGGGTCTTTTCGGTCTTTTTTCCCAGGATCGACGCCGCCTTGAGGAAATTCCCGTGATCCTTCATCGGGTGGTAGCGGGAGACGAAACCGATCAGCACCTCATCCCCGTTAAGCCCAAGCTCCTTTATGAGCCTTCCCCTCGCCGAGCTTGAGGGACTGAACCTTTCGCAGTCGAATCCGTTCGGTATGTAGATCCTCTTCTTAACCGGGTAGCCGAGAGACTCGTGGTGCTCGGCTCCAACGATGGAGTTATATACAATTCCGGCCGTGGAGCCGGCAAGGCGCGCCCCGAAGCGGATGAGAAATGCGGTGAGCCGCTTTTCCGCCTCAAAGCCGTAGACCGACTGTCTTATATTCCAGAGAACCGGGACTCTCCCTTTCAGGAATCTCGCCGCGAGCGAGGCCGCAAAGTTCCCGTGATACATCCACCCCTGAATCAGGTCGGGCTTTATCCGCCTCATCGTCTTGACGAGGCGGCAAAAAGAAGCCGGGGTGGGCCTCCCGCGCCTCATCCCCATCGTAAAGATGGGAACGCCCATCGTCTCGATCTCGCCTCCGAGGTCGTCTTCCCCCATAAGGGAGATGACCACGGGCCTGAAGCCGTCATCCCGACTGGCGCTCAAAAGCTTGAATAACATCATCTGCGCCCCGCCTGCGAAGAGGCTCGTGACTATATGGAGGATGATTTTTTGTCCCGTTTCTGGTAAAATCATAATATTAATAGGATAATTGTAATAGGGGGCCGTCCGCCCTTTCCCGCGGTTCCATTTTAGTTTTACAAATTTATAATTCTATTTAATGGGAGAGGCGATGTCAAACAAATTATGGAACATTCGGAAGGGAAGCGAATACGATCATCTCACCTAATGCATGTGGAGACAAAAAAGAGGCTTTTTGAAACGGATGCCGCCGGGAAAAAAAGAGTGGACACAAGGCCGTTTTTCTGCGATTCTATTAACGTCTCAATAATGAAAAGTAAATCACCGTTTGCCGGTTAGGCTTCGTTATCTTAAATTGTATTCGGTCGCATAATCGGCAAGAACCAACTTTAGCTGTTTGGGGGAAATCTTGAGCTGGGTTTACCTGTTTATCGCGATCATAACGGAAGTCGCGGGGACGATCTTCCTGAAGCTCTCCGACGGGCTTTCCAAGGTGATCCCGACCGTGTCGATGGGAATCTTGTACGCCCTGAGCTTCATCTTCCTGGCGCTGTGCATCAGGAAGATCGAGGTCAGCATCGCCTATGCCATATGGTCGGGGCTGGGGACCGCTGTCATCTCCGTCTTCGGGTATCTCCTCTTCGATGAGTCGCTGGGGGCATTGAAGGTCGTATCGATCATGCTTATCATCGTGGGGGTCGTGGGCCTAAACCTTCTCGGGCAGGGTCATTAGCCATTAGCCATTATATATACTGTCCCGCCACCCCCGCAGTTTCCAAGGGGATCGGGGAGCTTCATGGTCAAAGTCATTTAAACAGGTATAGGGAATTCAGTTTGCCCCATACTGTTTGCAACGACCCCCTGTTTTTTTAAAGGAGCGTCACAATCCTTATGGAGATTGTCTACAGACCGATCGGGAGGATATCCACCTCCCTGAAGGACAAAGGCGATGCCCCGATACAGGGGGTGTTCGCCCCGGAGAGCATGGGACGGGTCGAACTATTTCCGGAGTATGCCGGGGGACTCAAAGACGTCGAAGGATTCTCCCACCTCATCCTGATATACCACTTCCACAGGAGCCGCGGCTGGACGCCTCTGAAAAAGCCCTTCCTCGACGATGTAGAGAGGGGGATATTTTCGATCAGGCACTACGACAGGCCGAATCCGATAGGGATATCGGTGGTCAGGCTCTTGAGCGTCGATAAAAACGTCCTCGAGGTGTGCGAGGTGGACATCCTCGACGGGACGCCGCTTCTGGACATCAAGCCCTATGTGCCGAGATTCGACGTCAGGGAGGATGCGGTGGACGGGTGGCTCGGAAAGGCCGACAAAGAAAAAATATAGTACCATTCAAACGAGTGACTCCAAAAGGAGGGGCAAAGATGAAGAGAGACGGCACGGACAAAAATATCGGGGATATCGAGAAAATGAAGAAAAAATATCCCGAGAAATTCGTTTCGGAGGAGGACATATTCGGTCATATCCATCGGGGCGACAGGATATTTATAAGCACCGCATGCGGGGAGCCGCAGTACCTGGTGTCCGCCCTGATCAAGTACGTCGAGGCCCATCCGAAGGCGGTTATCGACGCCGAGGTCTATCATGTCTGGACGCTGGGGGTGGCCCCCTACGCCGGCGAAAAGTTCAAGTACAATTTCAGGCACAACTCCTTCTTTATCGGCCACAACACCAGAGAGGCCGTAAACGAGGGGGTGGCGGACTACACCCCCATATTTCTCTCGGAGGTCCCGGAGCTTCTGAACAAGAGGATGATCCAGGTCGACGTAGCCATGATCCAGACATCGCCCCCCGACACCCACGGATACATGAGCCTCGGCGTAAGCCTCGACATCGTCAAGGCGGCCGCCAAGAGCGCCTCCGTCGTGATATCGCAGGTCAACTCCCACATGCCGAGGGTCCACGGCGACGGTTTCATCCATATCGAGGAGGTTGACTTTATCGTCATGAAGGACGAGCCGCTGATGGAATACGAGGACGAGGTCCCGGGGGAGATAGCAAAGAAGGTAGGCAAATACGTCGCCAGGATAATAAACGACGGCGACACGATACAGGTGGGATACGGCAGCCTCCCCAACGCCATCATTGAGAATCTCGAAAACAAAAAGCACCTCGGCGTTCACACAGAGCTTCTGAGCGACGGCATCGCTAACCTGATGAAAAAGGGTGTGATCGACAACTCCATGAAGAACATCAACCGGGGCAAGACGACCGCCACCTTCTGCATGGGCAAAAAGGAGACCTACGATTTTATCCACGACAACCCGGGAATAGAATTTCGGGCCGTCGATTATACGAACAATCCCCTCATCATCTCCGAGAACAGGAACATGACCGCCATAAACAGCGCCCTCAAGATCGACCTTACGGGCCAGGCGACGGCCGAGTCGATAGGCCACACCTTCTACAGCGGGATAGGGGGCCAGGCGGACTTCATGCGCGGGGCCGTTCTGGCCCCGGGCGGAAAGACGATACTGTCGCTCCAGTCGACGGCGGAGGGGGGGAAGGTATCGAGGATTATCCCCTACCTCAAGGAGGGGGAGGGGGTGACCTTAAACAGGGGCGACATCCACTACGTGGTGACCGAATACGGCATAGCCTACCTCCACGGGAAGAACATCCGGGAACGGGCCATGTCGCTGATAATAATCGCCCACCCCGATTTCAGGTCCTGGCTCATAGATGAGGCGAAGAGGCTGAACCTCATCTACAGGGACCAGGCCTTTATACCGGGGAAGGCGGGGGAATACCCCGAACACCTCGAAACGTACAAGACCACAAAGAAGGGGCTTACCATCCTCTTGAGGCCGGCGAAGATCTCCGACGAACCGCTCATGAAGGAGTTCTTCTACGACCTCTCCGACAACAGCCGCTACAAGAGATTTTTCTCGAATAAGCCCAGGATGCCCCATGAACAGCTTCAGATGTTCGCCGTGGTCGATTATTCCAGGGACATGACCATAATCGCCGTAATCGAGCAGGAAGAAAAGGAGGTGATCGTGGGGGTCGCTCAATACAAGATTTTCGGCGATGGAATGAAGGCGGACATGGCGATGATGGTAAAGGACGAATACCAAAACAAGGGGATTGGATCGGTGCTCCTCTCCTACATGTCGCTTCTGGCGAAGAGGCAGGGACTTCTGGGCTTCACCGGAAATGTCCTTGTCGAGAATAAATTGATGCTCCACATGCTGGAAAGGAGCGGATTCGACGTAGAGCAGAGGAGCGAGGACGGAATTCACGAAGTGGTGCTGAATTTCAGGGAGGATACATAAGTGGCGGAGAGGGACGGCAAGACAACCAGGATAAAAAAGAAAATCCTGGATAAATATCCGGAGAAGTTCCTCCCGGAAGAGGAGGTGTTCAAGAAGATACACCCCGGGGACAACATATTTATCGGCACCGGATGCGGATTCCCAAAGCGCCTTATCCACCTTCTCATCGCCCGGGCGAAGATGTTTCCAGAATCTTCGTCCGACGCCGTCGCGTTCAGGCTGATAACGCTGGGGGTCACCCCGATCGTCCAGTACAAGTTCACTGACAACTTCAGCCTAACATCGTTTTTCATCAGGAGGGACACGAAAAGGTCGGTGAATATCGAAAAGGCGGATTTCATCCCGATTTTCTATTCCAATATCCCGGGCCTGATCCGGATGGGGAGTCTGCCCATCGATGTGGCGCTTATACAGACCTCCATGCCGGACGAGAGGGGAATTGTGAACCTCGGCATCAGCGTCGATATCGTAAAGGCGGCGGTGGAAAACGCAGGGATAGTTATCGCACAGGCCAATTCAAACATGCCGAGGGTCCACGGCGAGGGGTACATCGATATAGAGGAGGTGGACTACATAATCCCCTTCGACGAGCCCCTCCTCGAATACGTGTCGAAGGTCCCTGGAGAGATCGCCCAGAAGGTCGGCAAATACGTCGCCAGCATCATTCGGGACGGCGACACGATACAGGTGGGATACGGGAGCCTCCCCAACGCCATCCTGGCAAACCTCACGGACAAAAAGAACCTCGGCGTCCACACCGACCTCCTGACCGACGGCATAGTGGATCTCATGAAGGAGGGGGTCATAGACAACTCGAAGAAGGGGATCAACCGGGGCAAGACCATAGCCACCTTCTGCATGGGCACGGAGAAGACCTACCGTTATCTCGACGAAAATCCCTGGGTGGAGTTTAAGGGCGTCGACTATACAAACCATCCCCTGACGATCGCCAAGAACAACAGGATGACGGCGATAAACAGCGCTTTAAAGATAGACCTAACGGGACAGGCCACGGCGGAGAGCTACGTTTCCTTTGATATTCCGGAAAAGGGATCGGCAAAAACCGATCCCGACGGCAAAAAAGTGGGGGGTGAATCGAGGGGATTCCACACCTGGGTGGGAGGACAGGCGGACTTCATGAGGGGGGCGGTTCTCTCCAGGGGGGGGAAATCGATACTGTCCATCCAGTCGACGGCCGATGGGGAAAGGGTCTCGAGGATCGTCCCCCTGATCGAGGAGGGGGTCGGCGTCATGCTCAACAGGAGCGACGTCCACTACGTGGTCACCGAATACGGGATCGCCTACATCCACAGCAAGAACATCAGGGAGAGGGCGATGGAGCTCATCGCAATCGCCCACCCGAAGTTCAGGGGCTGGCTGATCGAAGAGGCGAAGAGGCTGAAAATGATCTACGAGGACCAGCTGTTCGTCCCGGGAGCGGAGGGGGAGTACCCCGAACACTACGCCCAGTGCCGCAACACGAAGACCGGCTTGAAAATCCTCTTTCGCCCCGTCAAGCTGACCGACGAGCCGATCCTGAAGGACTTCATAAACTCCTGCTCGAAGGAGACCCTCTACAAGCGCTTCTTTTCGAGCCGTACCTACATCCCCCACGAGATACTCCAGAAATACACCGCGATAGACTACACCAAGGAGATGGTGATCGTCGCCGTGGTAGAGAGGGAGACGAGAGAGGTGATCATCGCCATGGGGCAGTACAAGATAAACGCCGAGGACCACACGGGGGACGCCGCCATAATGGTTTTGGACGAATACCACGGCCGGGGGATCGGCACCGAGATATCGAACTACCTGATATACCTCGCCCGGCGCCAGGGGCTGGTGGCGTTTACGGCGGATGTCCTCCACGACAACGACGCGATGCTCCACATCTTCGAGAAGAGCGGCTTCGAGGTGGAGATGCGAAGCGAACAGGGGGCCTACAAGATGCGTCTGAACTTCGGGGAGTGAGGGGGGGAAATTGTTCTAATATCCTGAAGTGTAGTTTTTTTGCTGACATCATGAGAAATTTTCAATACAAATGTACAATATAAGCATAAATATGAGAATAAACCTGATTATAGAACTGAAAGGAGAGGGATGAGAAAGTTACTGGTAACCGCAATTACAATATTATTGATTGCACCACTTTTTTTTGGGTGTGCCCCAAATGAAAACAAAGACGTTCCTGTCAAATTGAAGTGGTGCTACAAGACTGGATTTTATAAATACTCCGCCCCCACAGTAGTTAATGGAACTGTCTATGTAGGAGACCAACAAGACTATGTTTATGCTATAGACAAAGATACGGGTAAACTGGAGTGGTGTTTTTGTGAGAGAGGTGCCATATTTACATCCCCATCAGTAGCTGATGGTGTGGTTTATGTGGGAAGATTTTATGGTCCTTATGATGACGGTCGTCTTTATGCTATAGATGCAAGAAGTGGTAAGTTGAAGTGGCGCTTTGACCTGGTAGGTGTTATTACATTGTCTGGTTCGCCCAGAGCAGTTGATGGTATAGTCTATATAGGATGTTCAGATAATTACTTTTATGCCGTTAATGCTGATAGCGGTGAACTTAAATGGCGCTTTAAAACAGGAGCCAGTATATTATGCACACCCATTGTTGCTGACGGTATTGTTTATTTCGGAAGCAGAGATGATCATATATATGCCCTTGATGCTAATAATGGTGAGATGAAGTGGCGTTATGAAGTGGGAGGTTGGATGGATTTCTCTCCTTCTATTGTTGACGATGTAATCTATGTAGGTAGTAATGATAAGCATCTTTATGCCATTGATAGAGATACAGGTGTGTTGAAGTGGCGATTTGAGACAGGAGAAAAAATACTTTCTTCTCCCTCAGTAGTTGAAGGTTTAGTGTATATAGGATCTGCAGATAATTTTTTGT
>JAFGIX010000091.1 GCA_016929395.1 Candidatus Zymogenus saltonus | reverse complement strand
TGTCATTCCCAACCCGATTGGGAATCCAGAAAAATATCAAGCTGGATTCCCGTTTTCACGGGAATGACATATACGCTGTCACTCCCGGCTTGATTGGGAATCTATGCTGTCATTCCCAACTCGATTGGGAATCCAGAAAAATATCAAGCTGGATTCCCGTTTTCTAAGGGAATGACAAACACCGCCTCATTCCCCACCCCTCTAAGTTCCCGCTTACGCAAGAATGACAGAATAGCTGTTTTGCCGGCCTCCCGTTTTCCAAGGGAACGGCTCACGTCTTTATCTCCGGGGTCTCCGATAATCGTATTCCCGGGGGATCGATACAAGGGAGTAGTTTTTCGCGAGGACCCTTCCGTCCTTCTTGACGATGAAGTAAACCGAGGTGGTGCCGGGCAGGCGCCCCCTTATGGAAAAGGGTTCATCGGGCCTCCAGCTTCCCTTCGGCTCGATCTTGTCTATTACCATCCACCGAAAGGGGACATCGACGCCTCTTGTAGGATTTACCGACACATCGAGGGTAAGGTTTGTCAAAGGCTCGTCCGTGACGTTGACGACGGAAAAATATATCGTCGTGGGAAGGCCGACCGACGTAAATGCGAGGTAATTTACGACGTTCACCCTGACGATCGGGGGGTCGGTCGTGCCCCAGTTGTCGACCGTCGCACAGGATGCAATCAAAATAACGGCAAATACAAAAACAAGCCTAAAAAGCCGTACTACCCGTCTCTTTGAGATTATCTTTTTCATGGCATTAATTATACAACGGACAAATCGGAAAGTCAAAAGGTCTCCCTCAATTTTCCTTATGATATTCGTTGACATCCTGTTAAAATGAGGATAGATTCTAAAACAAAAAAACGGAGGCCGATTGATGTATTTTGCCGGAGTGGACCTCGGCTCGCTGACCGCAAAGGCCGTTATAATAGAGGACGGGGATATCGCCTCCCGCATCGTCTCCCACACGGTTATGCCCACCGGCTACAACAGCGTCGAGATTTCCAACAGGGTGATGGACGAATGCCTGAAAGGGGCGGGACTTTCCCGGGAGGACATCGCCTTTACCGTCTCCACGGGATACGGGAGGGTGAATGTCCCGTTCGCCGAAAAACAGGTGACCGAGATAACGTGTCACGCCCGTGGGGCTAATTACCTCTTCCCAAAGGCGAGGACGGTAGTGGATATCGGCGGGCAGGATTCCAAGGCAATGTCGATAGACGATGTGGGGAGGGTAAAGGACTTTGTTATGAACGAGAAGTGCGCCGCGGGAACCGGAAGGTTTTTGGAGGTGATGGCCCACGCCCTGGAGGTGGATCTCGACGCCTTCGGCAAGCTCTCCCTTACCTCGAGCAAGCCCGCCAAGATATCGAACATGTGCACGGTATTCGCCGAGTCGGAGGTAATCTCCCAGATCGCACGGGGGCTCCCGAAGGAGGACATCATCGCAGGCATCCACGACGCCATAACGAGCAGAATTGCCTCGATGGCAAGGCGGGTCCCCATCGCCGATGAGGTCGTTCTGACCGGCGGCGTGTCCAAGAACATCGGGGTTGTAAAGGCCCTCGAGAAAAACCTCGGCCACGAGATCCACATCTCGGAGCTCTCCCAGATAGCGGGGGCGCTGGGGGCCGCCATAATCGCCGGGGAGACAGTGAAAAGGGAGGAAGCCTGAGGCAATATTTATCATGGATCGACGGCAGGTACCGCCTCTCTCATAAAAAAACCATCAAATTAACATTTGCCTTTAACGGAGTCAGGGGATGAACAGGTGCCCATGGGCGGGGTCTGACCTCATGATTAGATACCACGACACGGAGTGGGGGGTCTTCACCCTCGATGACATCGCCCAGTTCGAGCACCTGAGCCTCGAGGTGTTTCAGGCTGGCCTTAGCTGGGAGACTATCCTGAAAAAGCGGGAGACGCTAAGAAGGCTTTTTGCGGACTTCGACCCTGAAATCGTCGCCCGGTTCGACGAGGCGAGGGTTCAGGAGATACTCAAAGACAGAGGCGGGATAAGGAACGAGCGGAAGATCAGGGCGGTGATCAACAACGCCGTGAGGATCTTGGAGATAAGGGAAAAACAGGGCGGCCCCTTCGGCCGCTTCCTCTTCGAGAGCTTCGGGGGCGAGGTAAAAATCAACAGCTTCAAGAAGATGGAGGAGCTGCCTCCAAAGACGGCCGTCTCCGAGTATTTGAGCATAAAGCTCAAAAAGCTGGGTTTTAATTTCGTCGGCCCAACGACGATATATGCCCACCTGCAGGCGGTGGGCTTCGTGAACGACCACATCGTGGACTGCTTCAGGTGGAGGGAGGTCCAGGCGGTCTATCCGAAGTGATTGAATTTTGTATTGAACAACCGCGCCGTCACCGAGCGGCTTGATTTTCGATTATGATCTTGTTAGAATATCGGGCAATACCGTTCAAGGGCTGTTTATCATGACCATAAGGAAAACGCTCAAGGGAAAGCGGAAGAAGATCATCGAGATAGCCGAGAGGCACGGGGCGCACAACGTCCGCGTATTCGGCTCCGCTTCCAGAGGGAAGACGAACGAAAAAAGCGATGTGAACTTCCTCGTGGACTTCGATGAAAAAACCGGCCTCTTTGATCACATAGCCTTTATCCACGAGCTTGAAGACCTGATCGGCATGAAGGTGGACGTGGTAACTGAGAATTCTATTTATTGGCTTATTCGCCGCAGGATATTGAAGGAAGCGAACCCACTATGAAAAATTACGATAAAGACCCCAGGTTGTATTTGGCGATGATAAGCGATCGCATCAGGAGGCTGGAATCCTATACATCGGGCGGAAAGAAAGTCTTCCTTTCCGATCAGATGATTCAGGACGCCGTAATGCATAATCTTGAAATCATCGGGGAGACCGTAAAGCTTATACCAATAGAATACAGGGATAAACATCCTGAATTGCCGTGGAGAAGCATGGCCGCCCTCAGGGATATTCTTATCCACAAATACAACAGCATCGCATTGCCGGAAATCTGGCAGTTGATAGAGATAGAGCTCCCCCCGGTAAAGGCGGCCATAAAAAACCTGATCCCGTCGTTGGAGGAGCTCGAAGAGGAGTTTGCCGGGGAGCCCGCCGAGAAAAAGGGCGGCTGATTTCTTTCGTGCTTTGCGCTTCCGACGCCGGAGTTGTGGTTGCCGTGACTTGTTGTTAATCAGATCGGGTGGAGTTGTGAGATAGGGTTAATTAAAAACCCTGATGTAACCGGGGCCTGCAAAGTAATAATAATTTATTCAAGGAAGTTTAATAAGTTGAAGGTTTGAAATAATTAAAAAGTATTTTATAATGAGTTAAAAAATGGAATGGGTGCCGGTAATATTTGGATTTTTAGGATTATATATATCGGTAAAATATTTTGGTATATCGGAAATATCTATTGTTATATCGGGAATATTCGGATTTTTAGGATTTGTCATCGCAGGTTTATCCCTCCTATTTTCATATATGGAAAGAAGGGCTCCGCTTAGGAATGCACTTTATAAAAAGCAAATTGAGATTTATGAGGAGATTATTGATAATATAGATGAACTCTATAACCTATTATATACTTTTCTTACCAAATCAGAAAAAGATCAAAATAATTTTAATTCTGATTTTTTTGCAAAAAAATCAGTCAATTTTATTGAAAAATTTCATCAAAAATATGAAAAGTGGATTCTATTTTCTCCAAATGAAGTAATTGATTCGATTAAAGATAATATAGATATTTATTTTGAAATTTTTGATTATACTAATACTCATCCAAAAAGAATAACTAAAAAACAAATAGATGTATTTAAAGATAGTATTTTAGCAAAATCAAATATTGTCACAAAGAATATAAAAAATGCATTAGGAACAGTCCCTTTGAGCGATGAAAATCAAAAGATGCTTGGTAAAATGAAAGAAAAGTTCAGAGAGCAAATAGAGCAGAAATAGACCCCCCCCTACAACTCCTCAATCCCAAAGACCTTAATCGTATTCAGCGCCGCCGCCTCCATCAGCTTCTCGGGGAAGTCGCCCCGAATCTCCGCCGCCGCCACAGCCGTGTACCTGACGTATGCCGGCTCGTTTCTCTTTCCCCGAAACGGCGCCGGCGTCAAGAAGGGCGCGTCCGTCTCGAAGAGGATCCTGTCGGTGGGCAACCTCTTCACAACGTCGTGGAGCTGCTTGGCCTTCGGGAACGTCACCACGCCGGGGATCGAGATGTAAAAGTCGAGGTCGAGGCATTTCCTGGCGTACCCCCAGTCGCCGGAGAAGCAGTGTATGATGCCGGGGGTGTAGTCGCCCCTATTTTTCGTGAGGACCTCCAGGACCTCGGCATTGGCATCCCGGTCGTGGATTACGATGGGGAGGGCGGTCTCTCCGGATAGGTCGAGGAAGGAGTGAAACGCCTTGTACTGTCTGTCCACCGGGGAAAGCTTCCTGAAGAGATCGAGTCCCGTCTCGCCGATCCCGACGACCTTCTTTCTGTTCGTAAGATCCCTGATGCCTTCGATCGTCCGCTCCGTCACCGCCTTGGCGTCGTGGGGGTGAACGCCTACGACCGCATAGATATTGTCGTTGGCCTCGGCTATTTGAACCGCCTTTTTTGAGGAGTTAAGGTCAAAGCCTATCGTCACTATGCCGGTAAGCCCGCCGGCGCCGTCCTTAACGTCGGCGAAGGCGCGCTCTATCACGGCAACTCTGTCGCCGTCGAACTGCGGAAGGTCGAGGTGGGCGTGGGAGTCGATCAGCATCAGGTGAGTCTCTTTCCGTGGGAGACATCCCTGTCTGCGGTGATGAGGGAAAGCCCCCCCTCGTCGTCGCTCACGGCGAGTATCATTCCCTGGGATTGAATCCCCATAAGCTTTGTAGGCTTGAGGTTGGACACGATCACGACCCTCTTTCCGACCAGGTCGCCCGGGGAGTAGTGTTTCCCTATTCCGGCAACCACCGTGCGTTCCTCCCCGATATCGACGGTAAGCTTTACGAGCTTGTCTGATTTCGGGACGGCCACAGCAGTTTTTATGAGGCCGAGCCTCAGGTCGACCCTCTTGAAATCATCGATGGTGATCAGGCCGCCGGCTTCGGCCTTGGCCTTGCGCCCCTTGATCCTCCACCATCTCATCTTTTTACCCTTCTCCAGGTGCTCGGCCACCCCCATCCCTTCGTGGAGTTCCCCCTTCGCCTTTTTCTCAAAACCTATCTCGAGCTCCACTCCCGGTCCGCTCTCCTTCTCCTCCTCCTTCGCCTCGTCGGCTCCCTTCTCCCTGACTATCGTCTCGCTCGGATCCACCCTCGGAAACAGCTGGGATGCGGGCATGACTTGTGCGCCTATGGGAAGCCCCCCCCAGCTGGAGAGCTCATCGATGTTTTTATGGGCGAAGTCCGCCCTGACCCCTATCATGGTGAGGATCTCCTCGGCGGCGTTCGGCATGAACGGGATGATCAGCGTCCCGACAAACCTCAGCGATTCAAGAACGTTGTACATGACTCTTGCGAGACGACCGCCCTTTTCCTCGTCCTTGGCGAGCTCCCAGGGGGCGTTCTCAACGATATAGCGGTTGCACTCCCCGACGAGGTCCCAGACCGCCGCGAGGGCCTTGTGGAAGGCCAGCTCCTCCATGAACTTTTTGTACTGGGGCAGGACCCTCATCGCCGTGGAGACCAGCCTGTCGTCCGAGGGATCGCCGGAGCCACCGGGTGATGTGATCGTCCCGCCGAAATATTTGGCGGTCATGGCAAGGCTTCTGCTGACGAGGTTCCCTAGATCGTTTGCGAGGTCGGCGTTTATCCTCCCCACCAAACCCTCCTCGGAAAACGAGGCGTCAAGCCCAAAGACCATGTCCCTCATCAGATAGTAGCGGAATGCGTCCAGCCCGTACTTGTCCTTCAGCGAGAGGGGCGTCACAACGTTTCCCAAGGATTTGCTCATTTTAGACTCCTCCACGTTCCAGTAGCCGTGGACGTTGAGGTGTTTGTAGGTCTCCATCCCCGCCGCCTTGAGCATCGTGGGCCAGTAGATTCCGTGGGGCTTTAAAATATCCTTTGCGATGAGGTGCTGGGCGACGGGCCAGTATTTTTTATAGCCGTCGCCGTCCGGAAATCCGATGCCGGTAAGGTAGTTTATCAGGGCGTCGAACCAGACGTAGGTGACGTACTTGTCATCAAAGGGGAGCTCTATTCCCCAGTCGAGCCTCGACTTCGGCCTCGAGATGCAGAGGTCTTCGAGGGGCTCCCTGAGAAAGGCCAGGACCTCGTTCTTGTAACGCTCGGGGCGGATGAAGTCGGGGTTTTTCTCGATGTGCGTAATAAGCCAGTCCTGGTACTTGCTCATCTTGAAGAAGTAGTTGGACTCCTCGATATACTCCGGCTCCATCTCGTGGTCGGGGCACTTGCCGTCAACCAGCTCCCTCTCCATGTAGAACCGCTCGCAGCCGGTGCAGTAGAGGCCGCCGTAGCTGTCGAAGTATATATCCCCGTTGTCGTAGACCTTTTTGAGTATGAGCCGCACCACCTTGACGTGATCGGGATCGGTCGTCCTTATGAAGCGGTTGTTCGAGATGTTCAGCTCCGGCCAGAGCGCCCTGAACAGCCCGCTGATCTCGTCGGCGTACTCCTTGGGCGAGATCCCCTTTTCGTCCGCGGCCCGCTTTACCTTGTCGCCGTGCTCGTCGGTGCCGGTGAGAAAGAAGGTGTCGTAACCGGAGAGCCTCCTGTATCGGGACAGGACGTCCGCTACGATCGTCGTATAAGCGTGCCCGATGTGGGGCTGGGCGTTGACGTAATATATCGGTGTAGTAATGTAATATTTCTTTTCGTCGGTCGTCATCTACATCACCCTTTGTCTTAAATGAACACTATAATAAAAAAACGTGACCCGACGGTCATCCTCTCCGCTGATCTATAAAAGGATTCAGTGAACCTCTCTCTGCATAAAATTGCATCATCCGGCGGTTGAGCTTTCTTTTCTTCTGGGCTTTGATCGTCTGAACGGTATAGGCCCCCCATCTTTCCCCATCCTTCCCCCATCCTCCCATACCTCCATCACATGACGACCCCACCGGGCTCAACCGTTTTTGAGGCAATCGATCGGCACCTCCCTCTCCTCGCCGTCTTCCATCTCCACGGTAACGCTGTTGGCAAGGACATTTTGGCGTATCACCTTTCCCTTCCCTTCGTTTGTGACAACCCTCTTTCCGATCTTCGGCATGTCCTCCTTCAGGTCGAGATAAGTATCGTATTCGTACTTCAGACAGCACATGAGCCTCCCGCAGACCCCCGATATCTTGGACGGATTCAGGGAGACGTTCTGGTCCTTGGCCATCTTGACGGAGACCGGCTCGAAATTGGTCAAAAAGGTGTTGCAGCACAGCTCCCTGCCGCAGGAGCCGATCCCCCCGACCAGCTTGGCCTTGTTCCTGACGCCTATCTGGCGCATCTCGATTCGGGTCCTGAACTTGGATGCGAGGTCCCTCACCAGCGCCCTGAAGTCCACCCTCTCGTCCGCCGTGAAGTAGAATATCACCTTGCTCCCGTCGAAGAGGTGCTCCACGTCCACGAGATACATATCGAGCATATGTTTCTCGATGCACGACTTGCAGAATATCTTGGCCTCGCACTCCCTCTCTTTGTTCTCCTCCTCCTTCTTTATATCATCTTCAGACGCAATCCTGAGGATCGGCTTCAGCGGGATGTCATCAGGCAGCTCCTCCACGTTTCTCGGAGGCACTACGACTGTTCCCATAACCAGGCCCCGCTCGGTCTCCACGAGGACCCTTTCCATAATGTTCAGGTCAAAGCCCTCCGCATTGAAGCGATATATTTTACCTGCACCACGAAACCTGATCCCCACAACTCTTTTCATATCAATCCAGCCCGAATCTTTTACAACTACATTAGTCCGCCGCTAAAAAAAGTGGCGAGAGATTCAAATCAATCTAAAAAATCTCAAGCTTTCGCGACAACGATTAACAAATCTCACGGTTTTGTCAGACCTTTTCAGATCGGCTTGCTTCAACCGCCTCATCTTTGTTTGTCTTTCAAACAAAGACCAATCCATTACCCGAAAAACCATCTTGGTTCGATACCCAACAACACTTTAAACGACACGATCCCCCTTCGGACAACTACCGAACTCCTTATCGCCCACTCTTTCGATACCCATGTTTCAGCTCGGTAAGCCTTATAAAGAGCATCAGAAAGGCCAGGCGCATATTAATATTTGTGCCCCTCATGTACAGGTCGGATATCTCCTCCGTCGACTCCACGCTTTTAATGAGGGAGCTTTGATCCACATTCGACCAACCCTTCCCCCATTTCTCGATCAGGTCCCGATTGACGAGGTTTTCAAGACTCCCCGTTGAGTTGTAGACGATGACATCCCTGTACCAAAGCTTCAGGATATCAAGGACTTCGGGGATCGAGTTCTTCAGCTTCGAGACCTTCTGGGACAGGTCATCGGCCGTTTTTGGGTCGTTCAATCTCATCTTGGACAGGGCCCCTATCAAATCCTCCCTGACTCCGAGAAACCCCCCCCTTATCATCGACTGGGCCCTGGAGACGCTGCCCCTGCAGAACCTCGATGCCTCCTCCTCGCCGTTTGCCACGCCCTCCCTCCGAATGATCCCGACTACATCCTCGGGGGAGAGGGGCGAGAACCTCACCCTCTGGCACCTGGAGATTATCGTCGCTGGGAGCCTAAAGGCTCTCGACGTAACCAGTATGAAGTGGGTCCCCTTCGGCGGCTCCTCGAGGGTTTTCAGGATCGCGGCGGAGGCCCCGTCGCTCATCATATCGGCCGGATCAATAATAACGACCCGGCCCTCTCCGTAAAATGGACGGTAGGCCAGTATCCCCTCTATCTCCCTGATCTGCTCTATCAGGATCTTGGCCCTCCCCTCCTGTATTCCCACCGTTATCAGGTCCGGGAAGACGCCGGACTTAATCCTCATGCAGGGTCCGCACCCGCCGCAGGGGACTGCCCCCTCTCCCTTGCATAAAAGGGCGGCGGCAAACCGAGCCGCAACAAGTCCCTTTCCGACCCCCTCGGGCCCGGAAAATATCATCGCGTGGGGCACCCTCTTGGAATCGAAGAGTCCGGACAGGACGTCCGCCGCCCTCCCCTGTCCCCTTATATCGGAAAAATCTATCATCCGCCCTCGGTAAAATCAACCAAGTGACTGCATTGACATCCAATCGGTTGGTGCCGAAAAAACTGGGGCGACCCTTAATTTGCGGGGGGACGGGATGATTTTGAGGAGTGAAAAACCTTTATCTAATCCCCTTTACAAAATTCCCGTAATGGAATCTCAATCGAAAAAGGGGTATTTGAAATACCTGACGCCCCACTCCCAACCCCCCAACAATCCAACACTCCCATACCTCCCCAATCCGTACGGACCACCTGCCCTATGCCATGATCACCACAACATGATTTAAAGAATGCCCATAAGCCAAATTGAAAAACAGGCCCTCGCCATCCGCCCAAACAAATTAAATCGCCTCGATTTTGGCAGTCGTTCCTCAACCTCCTGCACAACCAATCCCCTCCTTCCCTTCAATATAAACAGGCGCCCCCTCCCCAATATCAATCGACCGACCTCCCCGGAATATCAATCGACCGCCCCCTCCCGAAACCGCCGACCAAACAAATCCCATCCCCCCAATATACTGACCCCACCCAAATATCAACCAACCAACCGCCCCCCCTAATATCAACCAACCGACCCCCCACTCGAAGCCGACACCCCAAACCTCCTACTCAGCTGATACCCAACCCCCCTCAATACTAATTGGCTGACCGACCGCCGTACTACCCGTTACTTGGAGGTGATGGTAAAGTGCGCTCTCCTGTTCTTCGCCCAGGCGGACTCGTTATGCGCGGGATCCAGGGGCATCTCTTCCCCGTAGCTTATAGTCTTTAGCCTCGTGGAGCTTATGCCGATGCTGACCAGAAAATCCCTGGCGCTCCTCGCCCTCCTGTCTCCCAGGGCGAGGTTGTACTCGATGGTGCCCCTCTCGTCGCAGTGGCCCTCTATCTCGACGACCGCGGTCGAGTTTGTCTTGAGCCACGTGGCGTTCGCCTTCAGGATTTCCTGGGCCTGGGGCGTCAAAGAGGATTTGTCGAACTCGAAATTAATATCGTTGAGCCCGTAGAGCCTTCCGTCAAGCCCCTCCCCGGGTATCGATGTATCCTCGAGCCCCCTCCCGGTCCCTATATCCTCATACCCCCTCCCCTTGCCCTTACCTGCGCAGGAGACGCAAAAGAGGCCGACAGCGGAGATAAGCACCAATAACAATATATATTTCAAGTATCTGTTGACATGTCCGGTCATATCTATCCTCCAATAATCCGTATAATTGTCTTAATTTATCTTAATTTTTTGATACAATCAACCTTTTTTTGGTCAAGGACCTATTTTCTCACTTAAAATTGACTCTTCCCGACCAGGAAGGGGAAGAACAATTCCCTCCGACATCCGGTATTTTGGTTTGATCCGAGCCGTCGACCCTCATCCAGTAGATCTCCCCTCTGTCGCTTCTCGTCGTAGAGAATGTGATCAGCCTGCCGTCTGGTGACCAGGAGGGGTCCTCGTTATCTCCCCGGCCGCCGGTAAGCCTCATGTTCTCGGTGCCGTCGATGTTTATGACGTAGACCTCGAACTTCCCCAGAAACGCCCCCACGTAGACTATCTTGTCACCCCTGGGCGACCACTCCGGAGACGTGTTGTATCCGCCGGAGTAGGTGAGCCTCCTCACGCCGCCGCCGTTGGAGTTCATGATGTATATCTGCGGTCCTCCGCCCCGGTTGGAGGTGAAGGCTATATATCTCCCGTCAGGGGACCAGCTCGGGCTTACGTCTATATTGTTCCCGCTGGTGAGCCTTCTCAGCGAACCCCCGCTTTCCGAGATGGTGTAGATATTCGGGTAGTAGTCCCTGTCCTTGCTTGAGGTAAAGGCGATCGTCGCTCCCCCGGGGGAGTAGGCGGGGCTGATATTTATCCCCTCATATCCCGCGATCAATCTATCGTTGAAATCCGTAACGTCAACGGCGAATATCTTCGGACGCCTCTGCTTGAAGGAGCAGTATACGATTTTTTCTCCGTCCGAGGACCATGCGGGGGAGAGGTCGATGACCGTGTTTCTGGTGAGCCTGAAGGAGTTATTGCCGTCCACGTCCATGTAGTAGATCTCCTTTCTCCCGTGGAGGTCTGTGACGTAGGCGATTCTCGATTGAAAGATCCCCTTCTCGCCGGTGAACTCCATCATCATGTCGTCCATGAACTTGTGGATCATCCGTGAGATATGGTCTCTCGATCCCCGGTATCTCCTCCCCCAGATTCTCCGCTTGTTTACGGTGTCGAAGAGATATATCTCCACCATGAGCGACTCTCCCAAAACCTCGTATCCCCCCTTGATCACCGCCTCCGCGCCGACCCTCCGCCAGATGTCGTAATCCGTTTTGTCAAGTCGTTTTCCGCTCTCCGGATTCGGGGTGTAGAGCCCGGGGTCCACTACCGTAAAGATGCCCGCCATATTGAGATCGTCAAGAAGCGCATTTCTCGCCCCCCTCTCGATCTCGGAAGACACCGCCCCTCCGAGGCTTATGAAGTCCGGGGTCGCCAGCGGGAATTTCCTGAAGCCGGGGGCGTCGATATCGATGTATACCTTTCCGGGCGCCGTGCCCCCCAAAGGCAGAATAAGAAAGATAAAAACAACAACAGAAGAAAGAGAAATTTTAAACCACTTCATTTATTCAAAACTTCCTCGAATGAAACCTGATACCAACATCCATTGTATTTTCCCTGTATTTTTCCGGGAGCGGCGGCAGGGGATTCGCCATCCTCACCGCCCTAAGCGCGGTCTCGTCGAAATAGTCGTCCCCCGAGCCCTTCTCTGTCCAGACATCTATAATCTTGCCGTCCTTTTCGATCCGAATACCGAGAACCGTCTCAAGGTCTTTTTCGAGCAGCTCGTCCGGAACCGACCATCCGGCGCGGACCCTCTTCCAAAGCTCCTTGTAATAGGCGGAAAACTCGGCGTCCGGAATCCCCATCCCGCTCCCCCCCGGCGTGTAGACGTTGCTCGTCCCGAAGGGACTGCCGCCGCCCGGCTTCCCGGACTTCGGGGGCCTCGTCCCCGTCGGAGTCCTTCCCCCCGGCTTGGACCCGCCGCCTGCCGGGGAGCCGGCATCGGGGGCCTTTGCCAAGTCGCTGTCGTGGCTCTTGAGCTTCTCCTTAGATTCGCGCTCCCTCGCTATCGACTCCAGCTTCTTCCTCTCCTCGTCCAGGGCGACCTTCTTTCTGATCCTCTCTATCGCCGAGTTGAGGTCCGCCGTGGTCTCCTTCTTCACCTCCTCGACCTTCTCCTTCTCCCCCCCCGAGTCCTTCGCCTCCTTGGTTTTGGAAGGCTCCTTTATAGCACCGGCCCCCCCAGTGGCGACCGGCTCCAGGCTGTCCATGCTCTCCTCAACGGCGCTGTTTCCCTCCTCCCCCCCCTCGCCGAAGTCTCCGGTGTATTCCCCCGGGACGAGGCTCACCGAATAGGGTGGGGAGTAGATCGTCATCTCCCTCTTGTCGAACGAGGAGACGCCGAGGATAACGAAGACCGCGACATGAACGAAGGCGGAGAGCGCAATCATCATATAGATGCCCCCCGCGTTTCCGTCAAGTCTCGAAAGTCTGGCCATAAAAATCCCTCCCCTACTTCTCCTCCTCCGCCAACGGCTCCGTCACCATCCCGATGTCCTCGATCCCTGCCTCCCTCAAGGCCGCCATCAACTGGACGACAAGCCCGTAGTTGATCGATCGGTCGGCCTTTAAAAGCACCTTCTTGTCCCAATATTTCTTTATCCGCCTCATCTCGTCGGCTACCTCGCTCAAGGGAATCGGATCGTCGTCGATAAATATCTGCCCCTCTTTGTTTACGGTGATCGTGACGTAGGAGGCCTCCTCCTTTATCGTCTCCCCCTTGACCTGCGGCAGCGCTACGTCAAGCCCCTCGTGAAGCATGGGGGCCGTCACCATGAAGATGATAAGCAGAACCAGCATGACGTCCACAAAGGGGGTCACGTTTATCTCGGAAAGGGTTCTGTATTCCCTCTTCGGAGTCTGCATCTACTTCATCCTCTTTATGTGCCGCTCGACGATATTGAGAAACTCGAACGAGAAGTTGTCCATCTCCGTCGTCAAGACCTTGATCTTGGAGAGATAGTAGTTGTACGCAACGACCGCCGGTATGGCGGCAAAGAGCCCGAAGGCGGTGGCAATAAGCGCCTCCGAGATCCCCGACGCCACGACCCCGATGCTGGCCGAGCTCTTGGCGCCGATCCCCCTAAAGGCGTTCATGATCCCCCAGACGGTCCCGAAAAGCCCGATAAAGGGACAGGTGCTGCCGGTCGTGGCGAGAAAAGTCAGGTGGCTCTCTAACCTCGTCACCTCCTCCATGATGCTCCTCCTCAAAACCCTCTCGATGCTCTCCGCCCCCAGAAGCTCTGTGCTTATGCTGCCGACGTCCCTGACGCTGGGATTTCCCGCCGCATCGACCTTGGCCTTGCCGGCCCTCGCCCCGATCAAAAGGCGGTTGAATTCCTGGTACCCAGCCCGAAATACCTGTGCTATCGGGCTCTTCTTGTATCTCCTCGCCTTTTCATACAGGGTGGCAAGCTTGGGATTCGTCCAGAAGGCGTCCAGAAACTTCCTCGACTGACCCCTGGCCGACATGATGGCGAAAAACTTGTAAAATATTATCCCCCACGAAACCACCGAGAAAAGGATAAGGACAATCATCACTCCCTTTACGACCAATCCCGCTTGGGCTATGGTCTTTAAGATCTCCACCTCCGAAAAGCCGCTGAATAAATCTTTAAATATCTCCATAGATTCCCTAATTTCCCTTAAAAAAATGTCAGCCCCATAAGCTTCACAAACAGCATCATCTACATTTCCCGCCCCCCTCCGAAAACCCCGCTATTCGAGAAATTCCCCATTCCAAATCCGCCCTGACCCCATTAAATATAATTATAAGTAATTTATACATATTTTATTTAATTTTATATCTACTGTCAACAGGATTGTTTTGTAAAAAAGCGCCCCTAAAGGACAAATAAATGCCAAATATTTTTTCAAGTTTCACGGCCTTCATGCACCACTCCTTAACGAAATTGCAGTAACGATTTAAGCTTTTTTGTTTTTACTCTAATGTCGGCCGACGGAATATCTGGTCAAAAATTCGCGCTTCGTGCCCTATACAAAATTAAATTTGTCTCATAAAAATTTTTTTCTTGACAAACTACACTACATATTGTAAAAAATTAACACTGGGCACAACATATTGAGATGGGGCGGTAGGGGGAAATGGCAGGTGGAGGCATCTTGAAAAGGAGACGGGTTGAATGGGTGACGGATGGCAAGCGGAGGCGTCTTGGGTATTTACAAAATGGGCCGATACTGAGTAATTCTAATAGGGACGGGGCGGTAGGGG
>JAFGIX010000090.1 GCA_016929395.1 Candidatus Zymogenus saltonus | reverse complement strand
CGCCCCCCCCCCCCCCCCCAATTATTGCCGACCCTCCCACGCAAACGACGACCCCCCCGTAAACAAATCTAATCTATTATATTACAAGGAAGCAGGTGAATAGTCAAGTTAAAAAATGGAATATTGAAAACAATCTGGCAAAAAAAACGATCGGGGCGATTTGCTGCGGGCCTGTCTTCACTCACTTAAAATTTTAGAGATGGTCCTCCGTTACTTCGACAATCCCTCTTTGTCTCCTCGTTCTTCCCGCTTCTTTCCCCATGACAATTCTCTGCCGTCTCCATCACGTCGATTACACTCCGCACTCCCCACATCATCCTCTCGCTGCCTCATCGCCGTTGTATCCATAATTAACTGTCGACGAAGCTCTTGAGCTTTTTACTCCTCGAAGGGTGCCTTAGTTTTCTCAAGGCCTTTGCCTCGATCTGCCTTATCCTCTCTCTGGTCACGTCAAAGTCCTGACCCACCTCTTCGAGGGTGTGGTCAGATTTCTCGCCTATTCCGAAGCGTTTCTTGAGGACTTTTTCCTCTCTTGGTGTGAGGGTGGAGAGAACCTTTCTTGTCTGCTCCGAGAGGTTGACGTTGATGATGGCGTCCGACGGTGAGATGATCTTTTTATCCTCTATAAAGTCTCCGAGGTGGCTGTCCTCCTCTTCGCCTATGGGGGTCTCGAGGGAGATGGGCTCCTTGGCTATTTTCAGTACCTTCCTGACCTTTTCGAGGGGGAGCTCCATCTTCTCGGCTATCTCCTCGGGGGTGGGTTCCCGGCCCATCTCCTGAACGAGGTATCGGGAGGTTCTTATAAGCTTGTTTATCGTTTCTATCATGTGGACGGGGATGCGAATGGTCCTCGCCTGATCGGCTATGGCCCGTGTGATGGCCTGACGGATCCACCACGTGGCGTAGGTTGAAAACTTATATCCCCTCTGGTATTCGAACTTGTCCACGGCCTTCATGAGGCCCACGTTTCCCTCCTGGATCAGATCCAGAAACTGGAGGCCGCGGTTCGTGTATTTCTTGGCTATGCTGACGACGAGCCTGAGGTTTGCCTTGACAAGCTCGTTTTTTGCCTCCGACTCCACCACCTCGCCGCTTTCGATCCTCTTTATCGTGTCTCTGATCTGCCGGGAAGTCATCTCCGCTTCCTGTTCGATCCTTTTTATCTTTCGCTGAGAGTTCCTGAAGGTTTTCTTCATGAGATCGAGTTTTTCCATGGACACCTTCAGTATCTTTGCGGCCTCTTTTGTCTCGTCTTTGCCCTTATCGGATTCTTTAAAGATCTTTTTCAAATCCTTAACGGGTATCTTGGTCCTTTTCTCGATCTCCATTATCTCCGATTCGGCTTTTTCAATCCTTTCCATGTATCCCTTGAGCTTTGCGGCGAGTTTCTGAACAAACTTTTTGTCCATGTCCAGATCGTTGAATATATTGACCATTTTGCTCTGGGACCGCCTAATTCCACTTTTAAACTTTTCCCTGTTTTTTATGGAGATAATCTTCTTTTTATCCTTTTTTATCTTCTCGTCTATCGTCTTAAGCTTATTGACGGATGCGATGAATGAATCCCTTCTGTCCTTTTCGTCCTTCTTCGTGATCAAGTATTCATCGTTGAGCCCCCTGACGACGTCCTTTATCCTGACCTTATCCTTTAACATCTTTTCGGATAAGATAGCAACTTCCCGCAATGCCAGAGGCGTGTTCAGAACCGTTTCCCTTATGATGATGGCTCCCTGCTCGATCCTCTTTGCGATTTCAACTTCTCCTTCTCTGGTCAACAGCGAGATCGATCCCATTTCTCTGAGATACATCCTTACCGGATCGTTGGTTTTCCCGATATTGCCGGGCAGGAATTCAACATCGTCTTTTTCGGATTCGGCTTCGTTATCGTCATCTGTTTCATCGTCTATTTCGCCTGTTTCATCCCCGGAGAAGCTCATTTTCTCCATGCTGCTGAACTTTGAAGACTTGGGCGGATCGACGATGTCTATGTCCAATTCGCCGAAGATGCTCATGATATCATCAAGCTGATCGGGGTAGAGGCCCGAAGGTAGGATCTCGTTCACTTCATCGAAAGTAAGGTAACCCCTCTCCTTTCCCAAATTAATGAGCTGTTTTACCTCAACCTCATCAATTCCGGAGTTTTTAGCCATGAAATCACCTCTTCATATTCTTTTTAATATTTATAATTTCCTTTAGTACTTCCTGTCTGGTCTCATCCTCGTCAATCTCCATAGCCCTTCGTTTCATATCCTCGTATTTTATCTTAGATCCCTTTATATCGAGGCTTTTGATACAGTCCGTGATAATAGCAAGGGCCATATCTTCATCGTCGATTTCGTTATCCTCGACCACTGAAAGGTCGATCAGTTTTTGCCTTATCCCGTCATCGCCCACTCCCGAGATCAGGGATGCAACGTTTATCCCGTTCTCCGGGGATTCCATCTTCAGTATTTTATCGATAAGGCCCCTTAGGGTCTCATCGATAAAGAGGGCCAGGTATTTTTCTTTAAGGCCGGCCTCTCTTAAGAGATTCGGGTAGTTTACCGCCATCTTGAAGAGCCGAGATTCCACCTCCGGGGGTTTAAAGGCTTTTTTTGGCCCCGGTTTTTCCGCCGGGGTCTCTTCTTCGCGCCTCGATTGAACGGCGGCGTATCTCGTTTCCCTCTTTATTTTTTTGCTTATGCTCAGCCTCACCGACTCCTCGCCGACCTTGAGCCTCTCCGCGATCTTCCTGACGTAGAAGTCGATTTCCTGGGGGAGCTTTTTTATCGAGGCCACGTAAGCGGCCTCGTCCAGCGCTTCGGTTATCCCTTTTGCGGTGTTAAGGTCATGGCGGCGGTATATCCTGTCGAGGCAGAAGTCGAAGATGTCCTTTGAGTCCTCGATTACCTTTAAGAATTCCGCGCTCCCTCTCTTGCGGATGAAGGAGTCGGGGTCTTCTCCCTCGGGGAGGACCGCGGCCCTTGCGTACATCTTACCCTCGCCGAAGATGGGGAGGGTCCTCTCGGCCGCCTTTCCGCCCGCCTCGTCCGCGTCGAAGATGAGGACCGCCTCGTTGGCATACCTCTTGAGTATATTAAGGTGTTCCGGGGTCAGCGCCGTGCCGAGGGTCGCCGCAACGTTTTTGATCCCCGCCTGATAAAGGGAGATCGCGTCGAGGTAGCCCTCGACTATTATCGCGTGTCTGACCCTCCTGACCTCGTTCTTTGTGATGTTTAGCCCGTAGAGGATCTCCCCCTTGTGGTAGACCATTGTCTCCGGGGAGTTCAAATACTTGGGCTCGTCGTCTTCGATGGTCCTTCCGCCGAAGCCGGAGAGCCTTCCCCTGTGGTCTTTTATGGGGAAGATGATCCTCCCTCGAAACCGGTCGTAGGGGCCCTTATCTCCCATTATAGCGAGGCCGGCCTCCTCGATCTCCTTTTCTGTTATCCCTTTCTCTTTCAGGTGCTCGGTGAGACCTTCCCACCTTTTAGCGGCGAATCCAAGCGAGAAGTCCCGGGCCGTCCTTCCGTCTATTTCCCTTTCCTTGAAGTATTTGATTGCGTTTTTACCTGCGTCCCCTTTAAGGGTTTCAATGAAATATTTTTCCGCCTCCCTGTTTACAGCGTAAAGCTTTTCCCTCTTGTCGTCCTTCTTCTTGTCCATCTGGGTTGGGGCTACGGTTTCGACCATTACGCCGTAGCGGCTGCCCAGCTCCCTCACGGCCTCCGGAAAGGTCATCCCCTCCATCTCCATCAGGAAGGTCAGGGCCGTGCCCCCCTTTCCGCAGCCGAAGCATTTGAAGAGGCCCTTCTCGGGATTCACGGAGAAGGAGGCGGTCTTTTCCGAGTGAAAGGGACAGAGTCCCATGAAGTTTTTCCCCTTCTTCTTCAAGGGGACATATTTTTCCACTAACTCGAGAATGTCCGCTCTCTCGATCACCTCGCTGATAGTACTTTCGGGGATTTTTCCCGCCAAGGTTTTATCACCTCCGGCTGTGAATCACCACACTATTTTTATTTCACAATTTATTTTCAACGACGCCAAGATCGGCTTTAATGCCTAATCTATTTATAAAAACGATTCCACGACAAACCCCCTATTAAGCCCCGCCCTATCATAATCCCCGCCAGCCCCCCATCATTATTTCTACCGACTCCCAATTAATATCCCTGCCGTCCCTTAGAATATTGCCGTCCTCCAAAATATTGCCAGCCCACTCACAAATAAATACGGCCTATCCCCCCACAAATATTGCCGACCGCCCCTCCAAACTGCAATTATTCCCGCCGACTCCAGATCACTATTTCTAGCAGCCCTCCCATCATTATTTCTACCGACTCCCAATTAATACCTCTGCCGTCCCCAAAAATATTGCTGTCCCCCAGAATATTGCCAGCCCCCAAAATATTGTCAGCCCCCAGAATATTGCCAGCCTCATAAATGAATTCGGCTTACCCTCCGCATAAAAATTGCCGACCCCTCCCTTAAAATTGCCAGTCCCCCAAGATAAATCTGACCGACCCCTCCGGGAGTTGAGATTATCTAATCCCGACGGTGGTCACTCCCATATTTGTGCCCTCCGGTTTTATCTCCGTTACGTGGCGGTGGTCTTTCAGGTGCTCCCTGATACCCTTTTTTAGTCTGCCGGTTCCCCGGCCGTGGATGATGTCGAGCTCCTCGAATCCCCCCAGGACGGCGTTGTCGATCGCCTTGTCCACCACGTCTATCGCCTCGTCGACCCTGAGGCCGATGATATTTATCTCGGTCTTCGGGTCGGAGTAGATCTCCTGCATTACAACGCTTCCCTTTGGGACCACCGGGGTCTCCTTTTTAAGCTCGCTTATATCTATCCAGACCCTTCTTCCCCCCACCTCCACCTCGGCTTTCCCCTCGTCTCCCTCTTGGTGGTGCTGCATCTGTATCAATATCCCCTTTACGGCAAGCCCCTTTATGGATACGGTGTCTCCCGGGGAGGGCGTTTTCTCCGATTCCGCTTTTCCGTTTACTGCTCCCGGGTGATCGCTTACGGTTATTTCATCCAACAATCCCCGCTTTGCGGAGTAAAACTCTTCGTGGAGCTTCCCCTTTTTAATCATGCTGTTGTCCGCCGCGGCGAAGATCTCCTTGAAGCGCTCGTCGTATTTTTTCAGGGTTTCTTTGAGATCCTCCTTGAATGATTCGAGTATTGCGTCCCTCTTTTCGACCATCTTTGATATGAGGAGCTTGAATTTGGTTTCGAGATCGACAAAGCTTTTTCTTAGGTCGCTCAAGGCCCTCCTCTCCACCCTTATCTTTAGACGCTCGCTTTCGAGGTCCATTACGAGCTCGCTCAGACGCCTTCCCTCCTCGGTGAGGTTCGTCTTGGCGTTTTCTATCACCTCTTCCGGGAGGTTTAACGACCTTGCTACCATGAGGGCGTTGCTTCCGCCGGGGGCGCCGTAGTTCAGCTTGTAGAGGGGCCTGTTTGTGGATTCATCGAAAACAACCGAGACGTTGACGGCGTCATCCCGATTCAGGGCATAAGTCTTCAATATGTTTAGATGCGTTGTCACGAGAATGGTTGCATTTTTTTTACTTAAATAATCCAAGATTGCGATGGCCAAGGCACCCCCCTGTTCCGGGTCTGTTCCGGACATGATCTCATCGACGAGGACGAGGGAGCCGCTCTCCGCCTCGGAGAGGATATATTTAAGCCTAGTGACCTTTGCGGAGAAGGTGGAGAGGTTCCCCTCTATGTCCTGCTCGTCTCCGATGTCCGCAAAGACCTCCTTGAATGGCACCGCTCTGCTCCCCTCGGAGGCCGGAATTGGTATGCCGGTCTTGAACATCAGGGTTAATAATCCCAGGGTCTTCAGGGCCGCGGTCTTTCCCCCGGTGTTCGCGCCGGAGAGGACGACTATCCTCTTTTCCCCCCCTATCTCGATATCGATGGGGACGGCTTTGGGATTGTCGAATTTCAATGTTCTTCCCTCCCTGTCCGTTAGTGACAGGAGGGGGTGCACCGAGTTTATGAACGACAGGGAGCCGGAGTCGTCCACCTCCGGGGATATTCCGCCCATAGCGTCGGCCGCCGCCGCCCTTGCGATCAGCGTGTCCAGCTCGACAATGATGCCGTGGTTGCCTTTAACCGCGTCTCTCGAATCGTTTATTTTTGACGAGAGGAGCTTCAATATTCTCACCTCTTCGTCATTCTCCTTTCTTATCAGAAAGGAGAGCTCGTTGTTGATTTCCATCGTCTTTATCGGCTCGATGAAGAGGGTGGCGCCGCTGTTCGACCTGTCATGGATTATCCCGGACACCCGCCCCCTGAAGTCGGCCTTGACGGGCAGGACATAACGCCCGTTCCTCATCGTCACGATCGGCTCCTGAAGGGCGTTGTCGAGCGCGGACGATTCCATCATCGTCATGAGGAGGCGGTTTATGGCATCCCGCTTCTTTCTGATGTCTCCCCTGATATTGTAGAGGCGGTCGCTGGCGCCGTCCAATATCTCCCCCCGGGGACCGAGTGTCCGCTCGATGTCCTTCTCGATTTCGGGGAGGGGGACGATCGGATCTGTCAGGATCGCCGGGAGGGGGTACTTCTTCCTCAGGTTGTTGAGGAAGGACTTTGCCCTTCGGTGCGCCGTTATGTTAGAACCTATCTCCTTTATCTCATGGGGAGTCAGGTAAGTCCCCTCCACCCTTATCCTCTCGAAGAGGTGGGACACGTCGCTGATCCCGGCAAGGGGTATCCTCCCCTCTATGGAATTGAGCTCTCGAAGCTCCGATACGATCTCGTGGATGTGGACTATCTCCCCGGTATCCGTGAGGGGGTTAAGCCTGAGGCAAGCCTCCGTTCCGGGGAGGGTCAGCGCGAAATCGGATACTATCTCCAAAATCTTCGGGTATTCGAGGACCTTGAGGGTGCGATCGTCCATAGCCCCATAGTTACATAGTAATTTTTGGACAGAGCTTTTTGGTCTTAAAGCCGGGGAATCGCCCAAAATGCGATTTTCCCCCGCCATGTGACCGGAGTCTGTCCGGCTGTAAACCGTAAGTTATAATAGCTACTGAACGTTCTAATCTTTTACGGGCAAAGAAGTGACAACGAGTGGAGAACGTCAATGAGTGAAGCTGTTTTAATAATCTGCTAAATGAAAGCGGTTATTTCAATACCCTCGTCTCGAAGAAGGTCCCTTTTCATGTAACTACCCAACAAGGTAACGTTAAATTAATCAAGGAGGCAATCAAGGTGGCATCAAAAGTAATTTGCCGGGCTCCCCCCTTCGCTCGAAACAAAAGTATCTTATCCGGTATCTGCTATGACATTGGATGAAGCTTAAGAAGTCCGTTTTATGAAGCGGACTTTCGGTTTACCAATCAAAGCGAGGAGAGCGCCTCCTTGACCATCCTGCTTACCAGTTTGCCGTCTGCCCTTCCGGTGGTCTTAGGCATCAGGAGCTTCATCACGTTTCCCATATCCTTCGGCCCCGACGCCCCTGCCTCCGAGACGGCGGCATCGATCAACTCCTTGAGCTCCTCTTCGGAGAGCTCTTCCGGGAGGTACTCCTTTAGTATTTCGAGCTCCGCCTCCTCCTTGGCGACGAGGTCATCCCGTCCTGCCTTCTTATACTCCTCGATCGACTCCCTTCTCAATTTGGCCTGGGAGTTCACCGCCTGGAGGAGCTCCTGTTCGTCCAGCTCGTCTCTCTTTTCGACCTCCCTGTTTTTAATCGTACTCTTCAGCATCCGTATGACCGAGAGCCTTAGCGCATCTTTCGCCTTTTGCGCCGATTTCAGATCTGTTTCGAGTTTTTCTTTCAGGGACATGATATTTATCCTCTCCTTATCCTCTCCTCCTCGCCCATTTTTTTGCCGCCCATCTTTGTGTACACTTTGTGTACAATATTTTTCTATTCTTAACCGGATTTTTAATTCAAAAACTATAATTATATCCTTTTTTGGTGTATTGTCAACATTTTCTCGACATGAATTTAGAAAATTTTTTAAGTGGAAGCCTTAAGAGATTTGATTAAAACAAGGCTTTTTATCATCGATTTGAAAATCAAATAAAGACCTGCAGGATAACTTCCTTTGACTTGGAGGTGAAGATGTGATAATAGAATATTGTAAATAAAATATCTGTTTGAAGGGATACTTCTTAAAGGAATAATACTATGGGTCATATAACGCAAATCGATGGAATATCGATAGGGCATGTGACTGACCAAGAGCGCCACACGGGCATAACTGCCGTGATCTTTTCCCGCGAGATGGCGCTGGGGGTGGACGTGAGGGGCGGCGCCCCCGGAACCCGGGAGACCGACGTCTTTAATCCCTTGAACCTCGTCGAGACGGCGGACGCGGTGGTCCTCTGCGGCGGGAGCGCTTACGGCCTTACCGCCGCGTCGGGCGTCATGAAGTACCTCAAGGAGAAGGGGAGGGGGGTTGAGACGGGCTATGGCAAGGTCCCCATAGTCCCGGGGGCGGTCATCTTCGACCTGCCGGTGACCGGCGGATATGTCCCCCCGACGGAGGAGCTGGTCTCCTGGGGATACAGGGCGGCGGAGTCCGCTTCCAATAAAGAGACATCCGTGGGGAACGTGGGCGCGGGGGCGGGGGCCACCGTCGGAAAGATCTACGGCATGGATTACGCCGTGAAGTCGGGGATCGGGTCTGCCCTGGTCGAGGGGGCCGGCGGCCTAAAGGCGGGGGCGATCGCCGCGGTCAATCCACTCGGGGATGTCATCGACCCGAAGGATGGGAAGGTCGCGGCCGGGGTGAGATCCCCGGACAAAAAGGGCTTTGCCGACGCCAGGAAGCTTATAAAGGTAATCTCGTTCCCCTTCGCCCCCCCCATATCCTCGACCATCGTGGCCCTGGTGGCGGTAAACGGGAATTTCTCGAAGGTCGACATGAACCGCATAGCCAGGATGGCCCACGACGGAATAGCGAGGGTCGTCTATCCCTCCCACACGATGCTGGACGGGGATACAATCTTCGCCGTGGCCGCGGGGGACGATCTGGGATACGTGGACGTGACGGTGGCGGGGGCGCTGGCCGCCGAGGCGATGAGCCTGTCTATATTGGATGCGGTAAGGTCGGCCGTGACCATCGAGGGGTATCCCTCAATGGGTGACGTTTAAGGGGATATTGAAGAAACTTAAGACCGTGCCCGCACCTGTTTGCGTAGTGGGGGAAGATATATAAGTATCTTCAAATCTGTTTCAATAAAGAGGGAAAAAAGTAGTTTAAGCCCTCACGTCCTGGACTTCATCGATTTGATGATTCCGAACATGATGGCGATGTATACTATTAATATTGAACATATGACCCAAAAACACCAATTGAAAAACATGTCGAGCTCCTTTCCGGTAAATCCTTTTGACACTTTGCGCCCCGCCGGGGGTTGAGCGAGGTACAATAAGTATTTCGCTTACCGTTTCCTGCGGTTGAAGAAAGCTTGCATCGTTTTTTATATCATTGTCGTTTTTGTTCGCTTTTAAACGGGTGTTTTAAAGTATTTCAGTATGGGTTTTGATTAAAGAGTATTATGTAAACGGCCTTTTTAATTCATTTTTTATGGACTGTAAATCAAATCCAAATTTGGATTATTCTAATTTTCCCTAATTAACATGATATTATTTTGGCGTTTGAAAAATATGACCTATGTCACAAAAGGGTTTTTATCTCTTAAAAAAAAGACTTTACAAAAAAGCTCCGGGGGTTGTTGTTGACAATCCAGTGGATATTCAATAGAATTCAAAATCCATTCCGGTTGAAAAGCGATGGGGATGGTTGGAAAAAAAGTAAAAATATAAAATTATCGAGTTGAAAATGTTTGCTGTATGTTCAAGAATGGACGGGAGGTAAAATAGTTGGCAGTCATAAAACCATTTAGAGCGGTTCGATATAACAACACACTCCTGAAAAACGTGGAGGGCCTCGTGGCTCCGCCCTATGACGTGATCTCCGAGGAGATGAAGGAGCTTTTCTACGACCTCAGCCCCTACAATGTCGTGCGGCTGATTCTCGGGAAGGAATTCGCCGATGACAGCGATGATAACAATCAGTACACCAGGGCGAGAGATTTCATCTCCCTCTGGCTGAAGAAGGGGGTGCTGGTTCCTGACGAGGCGGATTCGATTTACGGTTACTCCCAGACGTTTACCGCCCCCAGCGGTGATTCGGTGACGAGGAGCGGCTTTGTGGCGCTGGTTCGACTCTCCCCCTGGGGGGAGGGGGGAATATTCCCCCACGAAAGGACCAATCCGAAGCCCAAATCGGATCGCCTTACACTAACGAAGACTACCGGCTTTTGGCTGAGCTTTATCTTTTCCCTCTACTCGGACGAGACGGGGGAGACGAGGGACCTTATCAAGAGGGTGTTTGATGACAGGGAGCTTGCAAGATTCAAGGACAAAGAAGGGATAGAGCACGTCTTGACCGTATGTCAGGATGAAGAGCTGCACGGATCGCTCGCCAAGGCGTTTGATGACAAAAAGATATTCGTGGCCGACGGTCACCACAGATACGAGACGGCGCTGGCCCTCAAGGACGAGATGGGATTGGAGGACAAAAAGATCGACACCCTCAACTACGCCATGATGTACTTCTGCCCCATGGAGGGGGAGGGTATAGTCATCCTGCCGAGCCACAGAGTGGTCACCCTTCCCGAAGAGTTCGATCCCGCGGGATTTGTTGAAAAAATCGGCCGCTATTTCAAGGTGGAGAAAGTATCGGGCGGGGGCGGAGGGGGTGAGGGTGTCTCGAAATTTCTCTCTTCGGTCGAGGGGATGGGGAAGGGGAGCTTCGGCTGCTCTCTTAATGGAGAAGAATATTACATCTTTACGCTTTTGGACAAAAGCTTGATAAGCGGGTTCTTCCCGTCTTCTATGAACGACCTGTTGAAAGATATCGACATGGCGATCCTGCGCAACGTTATGATCGAGGGGATAATGGGGATTTCTGATCCCGAGATAGTCTATACGAAGGACGGCGGCGAGGCGATAAGGATGGCCGCGGACGGGAGGAGGGCGGCCTTCTTGATCAATCCCACAGACATGGAGGATGTCAAGACCGTCTCCCTTGCGGGGGAGCGGATGCCCCAGAAGAGCACGTATTTCTATCCAAAGGTCTCCTCGGGGCTCCTCCTCTACAGGCTTTTTGATTAGTGCGGGTCGGGGGAATTGGCCCTTTTGTTTGAGGGCGGCGACGATGAGTATTGGAGCGGAAATTGAGGAGGAGAGGTTGGGGGGATTGGTTCTTGTATGTTTTGAAAAGGAGAAGGTGCGTATTATATCGGAAATTGGGGAGAGGGAGGGGGGGGAATTGGTTCTCGGACATTTTAGGGCGGCGACGATGAGTATTGGATTTGAAATCGGGGAGAGGGGCCGAAGCCCCCTTGTTGTGGATCAGCCGGAAGGGGGGTACCGGTATTCCATGGATCCTTTTTTGCTGGTGTCCTTTGTAAGGCTTAAGAGGGGGGAAAAGGTGATCGATTTCGGCTCCGGCGTCGGGGTCATAGGGATTGTCTTGGCCGCGCTTTATCCGGACGCCAATATTACGGGGATCGAGATTCAGAGGGAGCTTCACGAGGCGTCCCTCAGGAACATCGAGATTAACGACCTGCTTAACAGGGTAAACAGCCGCCTCGGCGATTTCAGGAGAATCGGAGACTATTTTCGGCCGTCGTCGTTTACCGCGGCCGTCTCCAATCCTCCCTATTACCGGGAGGACGACTGCAGGGTAAGCGGGAAAATGGGTGTGGCCGCCGCAAAGCACGGGATAACGGGCGGGATAAAAGAGATAATTGACGAATCTTCGCTTGTTTTGAAGGCGGGGGGGAGCCTGTCGATTATATATCCGGCGGAAAAATATCAATATCTCGAAACCCTCCTTAACGACGGGGGATTTTCAATAAAACGGGTCAGGTTTGTCAAATCAATGGAGCGTCTCGAGGCCAGGACCGTGATGTTGGAGGCTGTCCTCGGGGTGACGGCGCAAACGGAGGTGACGGCTCCCCTGGTTGTACACGATGAGGACGGCGGATATACCAATGAGGTGGGAAAAATCTTTACGAGGATAGGCATAGAGTCGCCTTAGGGTAGTCGGTTTTGCCAGTTTGACGCCGTGGCGTCGGCTTTCCAATTAACTGTTGACATTAAGTGGTTAAAGTGTTTTAATAAAGACAGCAAATTTTTTGACCTAAATGGTGAATGTATAAAACCAGGCTTTAGATTTTTCTATGGCTCAGGAACTGAAACAAGAGCTAAGGCTTGTACAGAAGCTGGTATTGACACCCCAGCTTCAACAGGCCATAAAACTTCTCCAGCTTACCAGATTGGAGCTTTTGGAGCATGTCAATCAGGAGCTGTGTGAAAATCCCGTCCTTGAAGAATATCAGGACGGGCAGGACGGTCGGGAAGGTGAAGGTGAAGACGTTGTTGACAGTCACAAGGAAGACCTGACCATAGACGCGATATTAAAGGGTGCGGGGGGAGACGATTCATGGGGAACCTATACTTCAACGTACTCGGGCTCTTTTGCCGATTCCGATGAAAAACAGCAGTTTATAGAGAACACATGCATCAAGAAGACCTCGCTTTTGGATCACCTGATGTGGCAGCTCAGGATGAACAACTTCAGCGAGGAAGAGATCAAGATCGGCACAATAATAGCCGGCAACCTTAACGATGACGGATACCTTACCTTATCGATCGAAGAGGTGTCGGAGAGGGGGGAATGCGAGCCGTCATTCGCGGAGGATATTCTCAAGAGGATTCAGATGTTCGATCCCGTCGGTGTGGCCTCCCGGGACCTGAAGGAGTGCCTCAGGGTGCAGGCGGAGTACTATGAGGTCTCAAATCCGGTCGTCTTGGCGATAATCGACGAGTATCTTCCGAAGCTGTCAAGCAAGAATTACGACTATATTGCGAAGAAGCTCGGCGTCGATAAAAAATACGTAATGAATGCAATAGACGTAATAACCGCCCTCGAGCCGAAGCCCGGAAGATCCTTTGTAACGGAAGAGCCCAAATATATTACCCCGGATGTGTACGTCTTCAAATTTGATAATGAATACTTAGTTACGCTTAACGACAACGGCCTTCCAAGATTGAGAATAAACAAGTTTTACAGGGATATATTGAGAGATGGAAGCACTGCTTCCGAAGGGGCGAAGGATTTCATCAAGGAGAGGATCAAGTCCGCCACCTGGCTTATAAAAAGCATTCAACAGCGCCAGAGGACGATGTACAAGGTAGCCAAGAGCATCATTACTCACCAGGAAGAATTCTTGGAAAAAGGGGCAAAATATCTCAAGCCCCTGGTATTGAGGGATGTTGCACAGGACGTTGAAGTTCACGAGTCTACGGTCAGCCGCGTTACCAACGGAAAGTACATTCACACCCCCAGGGGGGTATTTGAGTTGAAGTTCTTCTTCACCACGAGGGTCGCGTCCAACAGTGAGGACGGGAGATCTATGGAGAGCGTCAAAAGCAGGATAAAGGAGCTGATTTCGGGCGAAGACCCAAAAAGACCGATAACCGACAAGCAGATCGTCAGGCTTTTGGAGAGCGAGGGCGTTTTTCTCGCCAGGAGGACAATCGCAAAGTATCGTGAGATGATGGGCATCCTCTCTTCCGCGGGGAGGAGGGGGGGTTGATGCAACGAGGGTATGTTTGGTGGACTAAGAAAGGAGCCGCGGGATTGGAGACATACCTGAAAAGATAAAGCTGATACAAGGAGGTTTTATTTAATGCGCATATCTGTTACTTTCAGACACATGGAGCCCACGGAGGAATTCAGAAAGTATGCCGAGGAGAAAATTGGAAGATTAAAAAAATATTTGTACAATCCAGCCGATGTAAAGGTGGTTCTTTCCGTGGAAAAGCACAGAAACATCGCGGAGATCGTGATCAATGCCGACAAGACGACCATTAACGGTAAAGAGACTACCGACGATATGTATAAGGCTATCGATACGGTCATAGAGAAGATAGAAAAGCAGATAAAGAGACACAAGGGGAAGCTTATAAAACACAAGGGAAACAATGTCAAGAATCTGCCCGAAGCCGCCGCGGAGCCGATGATGGGTGGCAATGTTGGGTTGGATGAGGGAGGTATTTCCATCATAACCAAGACCATCGATACGAAACCCATGACGGTGGAAGAGGCCGCCATGCAGCTGGATATGTCAAACTCGGAATTCATGGTTTTTCAAAACGCCGATACAAAGAGTATAAACGTGGTTTATAAGCGGAAGGACAGCAACTACGGTCATATTGTTCCGACGGTTAAAAAATAGCTTACGTATAATATAATACTTAAAAAATTCGCTAATTACCGGGGTGATTGATGAAGCTTTTGGATATTTTAGATCAGGATCATATTAAAGCCGACATTACATCAAAGGGTAAAAGAGAGGTTTTAGAGGAGCTTTCGGAGATCGTTTCTGCTCGGGAAGGCCTCAATTTGAAGGAGCTTGTAAAAGTTCTGGAAGAACGCGAGAAGCTGGGGAGCACGGGTATCGGCAACGGAATAGCCATTCCCCACGGCAAGCTCAAGGGTTTGAAGAAACTGGTAGCCTCGTTCGGAAGATCGGTAAAAGGTGTGGACTTCGATTCGATCGACGGCAAACCCACTCACCTCTTTTTCCTGCTTATCGCCCCGGAGAATACCGCTGGGATACACCTAAAGGCACTGGCGAGGATATCGAGGCTATTAAAGGACAAGAAATTCAGAGACGATCTCTTGCGTGCCAAGACGCCGGAGGAAATCTTTAAGATAATAAAAGAGGAAGACGATAAGTTTTAGACGTTTGAAAAGCCCAATTTGTGGCCGTTAAATGGATGGTCAATTAGCAATTGATGGCCAAAGGCAAGAGCGACCGTTAGTTGGGGGGGTCGCCGTTAGTTTAGGGGGGCGGTTAATTTGAAGGGGTTGGTTAATTGGGGGGGCGGTTTATTTTTAGGGAGGTCGACAGCTTATTTAGGGGGGAGGGTATTTTTGTGGGGGGTGATTGATCATCCGTTAAGCATACATAAGGTGTGTGGATTCCTTTTTTTAGTGGAAAGAACAATTCTTCATGGGACCCTGGTGAGGATAATGACCAGGGGCGTTCTGCTTTTGGGAGACAGCGGATCGGGCAAGAGTCTGTTTGCACTATCTCTCCTGTATGACGGCGGGAGGCTTGTGTCGGACGATGTGGTGGAAGTTTTTCGCCGGGGAGTCGATCTCTTTGGGAGGACGCCCGGGTCGAGGAAGGTGGATGGAAAAGTGGGGCGGTCGTCGGGGGGAGGCGGGCAATTAAAGGATACGAGGGGGCTTTTAGAGGTAAGGGGGGTCGGGATTGTGGATATAGGGAGGGTCCTTGGACCCTCTTTTGTTATTGAAAAATCGAAGATCGATCTCGCCGTAAGACTCGGCGTCCCAAAGGGGGCTTTGGGAGCTGACGGTAATTCCGAGGACACCAGAGGGTGTTTTGGCGTCAATGCGGGTGAGTTTGAGCTCCTAGGCGTCTCGGTGCCCGAGATTTCTTTCAGTGAGACGATCGACCCAAAAAGGCTTGTGACGGCAATAACGGACTTTATACTATGCGGCTCCCAAAACAGCGCGGTTCTCAAAGAGCTTCTCGGAAATAATGGGTAAAAAAAAGGACATTAAGCTGTTGATAATAACGGGGCTCTCCGGATCGGGCAAGAGCACCGTGCTGAAGGCTGTGGAGGACAGCGGTTTCTACTGCATCGACAACCTCCCCGTTGTGCTGCTGCCGGAGGTCTTGGGACTTGTCACAGGCTCCGAGTGGGAGATCGACAAGATAGGACTGGTGATGGACGTCAGGGGGAGGAGCTTCCTCGAAGAGTACCCGAGGATTTTGGAAAAGCTCGAGGGAATGGGACAGGACTACCAGCTGGTTTTTATGGAGGCGAACGATAATGTCCTCTTCAGACGTTACAAGGAGACGCGGAGGGTTCACCCCCTTGACAGCGACGATCCCAGGACGGGAATAGAAAAAGAGCGGGAGATGCTCTCGGGGCTGAGGAAAATATCCCATAAGGTCATAGACACCTCGAGCCTTACCCCTCATGATCTGAGAACCGTTGTTTTAGATCAATTAGTCGATGGAGTCTCAAAGAGGGGGCTGAATCTCAACGTTATTTCTTTCGGCTACCGCTACGGAAATCCGATCGATGCGGATATAGTGATAGACGTGAGATTCCTCCCGAATCCGTACTTCGTAGAGGAGCTTAGGTCCCTTTCCGGCCTCACGAAAGAAGTTAGGGATTATGTCCTCGACAAGGATGTGACTGAGAAATTTCTGTCGAAGCTAAAGGACCTTTTCAGTTTTCTCCTCCCCCATTATGTGGGTGAGGGGAAGGCGCTCCTCACGATAGCGGTGGGATGCACCGGAGGGATGCACAGATCGGTGGTGATAGCCCAGGAGCTTTACATGATGTTCAAGGGGATGGACAGCTACACCGTGAGGGTGAAACACAGGGATATAAAAGAGTCATAATTTTTATCGGGTATAAAAAAATGGTGGGTATAGTCATAGTTTCGCACTTAAATCTTGCCGCCGAAGTATTAAAGACGGCGGAGCTTATTGTAGGGAAGATTGATGAGGCAATACCCCTCTCTCTGGATCCCAAAAAGGATGTGGAGATATTGACTGCGGAGATCAAAGACGCCATAAAAAAGGTGAACAGCGGCGCCGGCGTCATCATTTTAACCGATATGTTTGGGGGCACTCCGTCAAACCTTGCCATGAGCTTCCTCGGGGACGAAGTGGAGGTTGTATCCGGCGTGAACCTCCCGATGATCATAAAGATCGCTATGGAGAGGGAGGGTGTGGATCTCAAGGGCCTGGCATTAAAGGCCAAGGAGGCGGGAAGGGATAATATCAATGTTGCCACCGAATTTTTAAGCAAGAAGAAATAGTTATGGGGATTGTTCTTATAAGGGTCGACAGCAGGTTGATTCACGGGCAGATTCTCGAGGCGTGGATACCCTTTACGGAGGCCGAGTCGATCGTGGTTGTTGACAACGAGGTGGCCGAAAACCTCCAGAGACGCACCATTATGGAGATGGCGATCCCAAGTAAAATAAATGTGGAGTTCGATACCGTGGACGAAGCCGTAAAGGATTTCTTGGAGGGCAGGTTTGAAGAGAAGAGGACCTTGATTCTGTTCTCGAACGTTCAAGACGTTATGGAGGCCTTCGATAAGGGTTTTGTTTTCGATTCGCTGAACCTCGGAAACATGCACTTCTGCAAGGGGAAGGTGCAGGTGAGTTCGAACCTTTGTATGGGCAATCTGGATTGCGAGTGCATATTAAGGCTAAACGAGAAGGGAGTCTCAATAGATTCGAGATCGGTTCCCAACGAGAGGACCCTCGAGGTTGACAAGCTTTTGAGTATTGCCGCTGGTTAAAGAAGTATGACGATAGAATTCATATCCGATATTCTATTGATTGGGCTGATAGGTGGAGGTCTCCACCTTGACAGGACGGCGGCTTTTCAGTTTTTAGTGTCGAGGCCTATAGTCGCATCGGTCATTGCGGGTTCTGTCCTGGGGGAGCCGATGGTCGGATTGGGATCGGGACTCGTCCTGGAGCTCCTATGGCTGGGGATACACCCCCTGGGGACCTCCATCCCACCGGACGATACGGTCGTTTCCGTAGCTGTCCCCGCCGGCGTAATCCTGGCGGATCGTTTGACGGGGCAAATACTCGGGCCGGATCCGGCCGCCGTTTTGGCCCTGGCGATATTGATGGCGCTCCCCTTGGCGGCCGTCGGAAGATGGATGGATATAGGACTGAGGGTTTTGAACGGACGTTTTTTAAAGGCAGCCAGGGAGGGGATTAAAGCTGGGGATCACAGGGTGATCGGAAGGCAGGTCGCAAAGAGCATTTTGGCGATATTTTCCGCGTTTACCGTCTTGACCATTGTTGGAGCCTGTATCCTTTCGGCCCTGATTTCTATCCTGTATCCTTTCCTTGACCAGCGTTTCATCTTGGCCCTCAAGCTTGTTTACTTCACGACACCTTTTTTTGGGGCCGCGGGGATGCTTACAAGGTTGAGGGAGAGCGGAAGGTTTAGATTATCGGCGGCCTTTTTGGCCACGTATGCGATTTTATTTATAGCCGTTCGGTGTGTCCTATGAGGGCGGTTTTGATAAGAACATTCTTCAGGAGCTTTTTTATACAGGGCTGCTGGAATTTTACGGGGATGCAGAACGTTGGATTTGCTTTTGGGATATCTCCGGTGGTGTGTAAAGCCGTGAAGGACAATGAGGGGAGATCCGCCGCGCTCTTGAAGAGCCTCGAGCTTTTCAACACCCATCCATATATGGCCACGGCGATCTTGGGCGCAGCTGCGGGAATGGAACTGACCGGGGGGAAAAATGTCGAAGTCAACGAGGAGCGTATATCCGAGATGAAGAAGATGCTCTCGGGGTCCCTCGCGGGACTCGGAGACTCCTTTTTCTGGGCCACGCTGAAGCCCCTTTTCTCGATCACGGCGATAATCTCCGGTTTTATGGGCGGAATTGTCGCCCCGCTGATATTCCTCTTCCTTTACAACTCGTTTCACATCTGGATGAGGATAAAGGGCTTTCTGGTCGGATTAGAAAGGGGGATAAAACTGGTAGATTTTTTACGCGGTCTCAAACTCCCGGAAGTAACGGAGAGATTGACCGGCCTAATCGCCGTACTGACGGGAACGTTGCTTTCGGGGCTGATCTTTTTTATGCCGCGATTGTTGGGCGCCGGGGACTGGGGTGCGTGGGGGGAGTTGAGGTTCCTTGCAATAATTCCCCTTATTGTTCTGTTCATTCTGACAAGAAGGGGATTCCCCCTCCTGATTATGTTGTATGTTTTTGCGTTTTTTTGTATGGCGGGTTTTTATGCACTGGGCTGATCTATTTTCGGAATTCATTTAAAAAGGTAATAGTTCTTCAATGTCTGAAGTCAAGGGAAAAGAGGAGGGCATCTCTGGAGATCTGTTTTCGGAAGAATTCGTAATAAAGAACAGGCTCGGCCTTCACGCCAGGGCGGCGGTCGTTTTGGTTCAGACGGCCGGTAGATACGGATCTGACATAACCATTTCCAAAGATGATATAGAAGTAAACGGAAAGAGCATTATGGGCATACTTATGCTTGGGGCCACGATGGGAACCACCATCAGGATAACGGCCAAAGGCTCCGACGCCGAAAGGGCCGTCGCGGAGCTCGGCAGACTCATCTCGAGCAAGTTTGGTGAAGAGTGATATGACCATAAAGAGAAAAAAAGCGAAGGACGTAAGGATATCCGGCATCGGCGTCTCTTCCGGAATAGCCATAGGCAAGGTCTATCACCTTGACAGAACGAAGGTAAAGTACACACCGAGGTTCATCAGGGGCGAGAAGGTAAAGGACGAGATTTTACGGTTCAACCAAGCCGTAAAGAAGTCGGAAAATCAGCTTGACGAGGCCAAGGGGAAAATTCCCCCGGAGAAGTTCCAGGAATTCAAACATATCATAGAGGCGCATCTTCTGATACTGAAAGACAGGATGCTCAACGACGAGACCATAAAAACGATAAAGACAAGGCATATAAACTCCGAATGGGCCCTCAAGATAGTCCATGAGAAATTGAACAAATCCTTCGAGGCCATCGACGACGAGTACCTCGCCGGAAGGGCCAGCGACATCGACTATGTCGTTGAGAGAATCATGAGAAACCTCACTGGAAAAGACCAGGAGTGCCTCTCCGGGATCGACGAGGATGTCATAGTCGTCGCCCACGACCTTTCTCCCGCGGATACCGCCCAGATCGACAGGAGCGTCATCAAGGGCTTTGTCACCGATATCGGCGGCAGGACATCCCACACCGCCATCATGGCCAGGTCTCTGGAGATACCGGCGGTCGTGGGGCTCGAGGAGGTGAGCCAGTCCGTCAACAGCGGTGACTGCATCATCGTAAACGGAAGCGGGGGAGAGGTGATCATAAATCCCAGTCCTTCCGTGGTAAAGCAATACGAAAAGAAGCTCGAAAAGTATCTGGACGAGGAGAGGGAGCTTCTATTCCTCAAGGACCTTTCCCCCGTGACCACCGACGGCCATGAGATTAGGCTCATGGCCAACATAGAGATGCCCCACGAGCTGGAGTCGATAGAGGAGCACGGCGCCCAGGGAATAGGTCTTTATCGTACCGAGTTTATATACCTGAACCGCAGGAAGCTCCCCACGGAGGACGAGCATTTCGAAGTGTACAAGACCGTGGTGGAGTGGATGAGGCCGGAGATCACGACCATCCGGACCTTCGACCTGGGCGGGGACCGCTTCCTGTCTCAACTCGAGCTCGCAAAGGAGATGAATCCGGCGATGGGGCTTCGGGCCATAAGGTTTTGCCTCAAGGAGGTCGAGATATTTAAGGACCAGCTGAAGGCGATCCTGAGGGCGAGCAACTTTGGGCCGGTCAGGGTGATGTTCCCGATGATAAGCGGAATGGAGGAGATCCGAAGGACAAAAGAGATCCTCGAGGAGGCCAAGGGGGAGCTTAGATCCAGGGGCGTACCCTTCGATGAAGGTATCAAGATAGGGATGATGATGGAGGTTCCGTCAGCCATGGCCATCGCGGACTTCTTGGCCGAAGAGGTGGATTTCTTCAGCATAGGAACGAACGATCTCATCCAGTATTCGCTGGCCATCGACAGGGTGAACGAGCACGTCAACTACCTCTACGAACCGCTCCACCCCGCCGTGCTCAGGATGATAAAGGGCGTTGTGAAGAGCGCCCACGTGTCAGGAATCACGATCGGCATGTGCGGAGAAATGGCCGGGGAACCCCTCTACCTCCCGATCCTTGTGGGGATGGGACTGGACGAGCTGTCGATGAACGCCCTCTCTATCCTCAGGGTGAAAAAGATACTCAGAAGTGTCTCGTATAAGGATTGCCGAGAGATTGCGAAAAATGTCCTTACCTTTTCGACCGCCAAGGAGATAGATAAATATGTCCTCGAGGAGATGAGAAGGCTGTTTCCCGATGACTTCGGGGAGACGAAGCCATCAGGGTAACCTCAAAAACATCCCCTTGTTTTTTAACCGAAATTATTTTGAAATGCTTTTTTCTATCTTGTTCAGATGGTCTGTTCAAAATCTTTTTCTTGACATATCCACATCAAGATTATAAGATACAAAATTCGCGGCGGTGGGGTGCCGGAAGTTTTTACGGGGGGAGACGGATGGATAGATGGGTAAGGGATGGGGGGGATGGGGAAATCCACTCGATCAACGATGGCCCGCAAAATTGGAAGAGGGGGAAGGGGGAAAGAAGGCGATCATAAACACCTTGTTTTAATCTCGCGGATATATTTCTTTAATTGTCTAAGTTGGGATTGAGGCCGGGAATTTCCGAGAGGTTATCGGCCCTCTAATACTCCCAATTAAAATATTAAAATATCAAAATATCAAAATTCCAAAATCCGGAGGTATCCGTTATGTCAATGACAAACTTCCTTTTCACTTCGGAATCGGTCACCGAAGGCCATCCCGATAAAGTTGCGGACCAGATCTCTGACGCAATCCTCGATGCGATGATCAAGGACGACGTAAAATCGCGGGTCGCCTGCGAGACCCTCGTCTCGACGGGCCTTGCGATAATCGCCGGCGAGATAACCACCCAGACCTGGGTAGACATGCCCGAGATAATCAGAAACACCATAAAGGAGATAGGCTACACCGACGCCAGCATGGGCTTCGACTACGAAACGTGCGCCGTCCTGACCACCATCGACAAGCAGTCCCCAGACATCTCCCAGGGGGTAACGGCGGGAGAGGGCCTCCACAAGGAGCAGGGGGCCGGCGACCAGGGTCTCATGTTCGGATTCGCGACCGACGACACCCCGGAGCTCATGCCGATGCCGATAATCTACGCCCATAAGGTCTGTAGGCAGCTTGCTAATGTCAGGAAGAATAAGACACTCGACTTCCTTCGTCCCGATGGCAAGTCCCAGGTTACGGTGGAGTACGTCGACGACAGGCCGGTCCGAGTGGATGCAGTGGTGGTCGCCGCCCAGCACTCCGAGACCGTAAAGTACGATACGCTTAGGGACGGCATCATCGAGGAGGTGGTAAAGAAAGTGATCCCTGAAAATATGCTCGACAAGAACACCAAATATCACATCAACGCCACCGGACGTTTCGTACTGGGTGGGCCTCAGGCGGACTGCGGTCTGACCGGAAGGAAGATAATCGTCGATACCTACGGCGGCCAGGGAAGCCACGGGGGCGGGGCGTTCTCCGGGAAAGATCCGTCCAAGGTGGACCGCTCCGGCTCATATATGGCGAGGTATGTCGCCAAGAACGTCGTGGCTGCGGGGCTCGCCAGGAAGTGCGAGGTCCAGGTGGCCTACGCCATCGGGGTCGCCGAGCCGGTGTCGCTTATGATTGATACCGGGGGAACAAGCGTGATTCCACCGGATAAGATAGCGGCGATTGTAAGGGAGGTCTTCGATTTCAGACCCGCGGCCATGATCGAAAAGCTCGATCTCTTAAAGCCGATATTCAAAAATACCGCTGCCTACGGCCACTTCGGAAGGGAGGATGAGGGCTTCAAGTGGGAGGAGAGAGACATGGCCGATAAAATAAAGAAAGAGGCCGGTCTGTAATCTTTCTTGTGGGTTACAGTGAATTTGAACTGTCGGGTTGATAGGGGTTGGTTGGGGAAGGTCGATAAGGATATTGGATGGGTTTGACAACATAAAAGAAACAGACGCATTGATTGACGGGGGCGGTTGGTAAGATGGAGGGGAGAGGTCGTTCGGAAAGAGCGGTGGTTGAGGATGGTTGATGAGGTTGCCTGATGGGTCAAATTCACGGGATTGGTTTTCTGGGTTTAGTTGAGAGGCCGGCAGGTGATATTTTCCGTGAGGTTGGTTGATGGGATTGAACGGCGGGTATTGGCGGGGTCGAGCGGCGGGCCGGTTGCCGGTTGCCGATTGCAGGTTGCAGGTTGAAATTACGGCTCCTTAATTGAGGGGGCCGATCTATATATTAAACGGAAGCGATCATCACTTAAGGGAAGGAAAAATATAAACTCTACGCAGGAGCATTAAAAAGTGAAATTTGACATTAAAGACCCGGGACTCAGGGAAAAGGGGGTACTCAGAACCGAGTGGGCGAACATGGCCATGCCGGTTCTCAACTCCATAAAAAAGCGCTTCGAGGCGGAGCGGCCCCTCTCCGGCCTTACGCTGGGGGCGTGCCTCCACGTAACGACCGAGACGGCGAGCCTCGCCATCACCCTAAACGCCGGCGGCGCAAAGGTCTTCGTCTGCGCCTCGAACCCCCTCTCCACACAGGACGACGTGGCGGCGGCATTGGTCACCGAGTACGAGATTCCGGTCTTCGCTATAAAGGGTGAGGACGACAAGACCTACTACGACCACATCAACGCCGTCATCGACGAGAAGCCGCAGATCACCCTGGACGACGGGGCCGACCTCGTCTCCACGCTCCACTCTGGTAGAGTGGAAAACATCACGAATGTCATCGGCGGTACGGAAGAGACGACGACCGGCGTCATAAGGCTGAACAGCATGGCGGCATCAGGGGTCTTGAAGTACCCCATCATCGCCGTCAACGATGCCTCAACGAAACACTTTTTCGACAACCGCTACGGTACGGGGCAGTCCACCATCGACGGCGTGGTGAGGGCCACAAACCGCCTCATCGCCGGCTCCGTCTTCGTTGTATGCGGCTACGGCTGGTGCGGCAAGGGGCTCGCCATGAGAGCGAGCGGCATGGGGGCGAACGTTATAGTCACCGAGGTCGATCCCCTGATGGCGCTGGAGGCGGTCATGGACGGATTTCGGGTAATGCCGGTCCTCGATGCCGCCGAGATAGGCGACTTCTTCGTGACGGTCACCGGAGACATCAATGTAATCAGCGCCGAGTGCTTCGAGAGGATGAAGGATGGCGCAGTCGTGGCAAACTCCGGTCATTTTAACGTGGAGCTCGACCTCAAGGGGTTAGAGGCGCTCACTAAATCGAAGCGCGAGGTCAGGGACTACGTGATGGAGCATACCCTTAAGAACGGCAAGCGCGTATATGTCCTGGGGGAGGGGAGGCTCATAAACCTCGCCTCCGCCGAGGGACACCCCTCCGCGGTTATGGACATGAGCTTTGCGAACCAGGCGCTCTGCGTCGAGTATATCATGAAGAATCACGAGGACTTCGCTAACAAGGTATACCCGGTGCCGGAGATGATAGACAAGGAGATAGCCAGGCTCAAGCTCGACTCGATGGGGATCAAGATCGACACCCTGACGGAAGAGCAGAGAAAGTACCTCGAATCTTGGGAGATGGGGACTTAAGATTTATTGAATATGATTTTTGTTCCTGTGGTCGATTGGGATTTACAATTAGGATTTACAGTTAGGATTTAATATTATGGCAATGAGGAAGAGGAAGCGAAGAAGCGGTGCCGATAGGTGATTAGGGATTTATATGTTCCACTCCTCATGTCAAATGAGATAAATAAACGGGGGCATTTAAAGCCCCCGTTTTTCGTGGTTTGAATCCATTTTATTTATATAGTAAAAAGCACAATATTTTGTGACGGCGGGTTAAAGAGAAATGGGCGGAAAAAAACTGTTGAATACATCTCCGGTGATGGGGTTGAAAAGGGGATATGTCGCCGACTTATCTCTGGTGCTGATCTGCGTATTTTGGGGCATGTCCTTTATACTGGTAAAGCAGGCGATAGAGGAGATCAACCTCTACTACTTCATCTTCCTGAGGTTTATCGTCGCCGCGTCGATCCTCCTCGTCCTCTTTGGCAGAAAACTGAAGCACCTGAATAAAAAGCTCGTCCGGGACGGCATAATCCTCGGGAGCTTTCTCTTCATCGCATTCATTACCCAGACGGTGGGGCTCCAGTACACGTCGGCGTCAAACGCCGGGTTCATAACCGGCCTACACGTGGTCCTCGTTCCATTTGTGCTGGCGATCTTTTTCAAGAAGACGCCCGCCCTTACGGCGACAATGGGCGCCGTCATCGCCGCGGTGGGCCTCTTTTTCCTTTCCGTCTCCGACCAGTTCACGATAAACAGGGGCGACGTCTGGGTGATACTGTGCTCGGTGAGCGTTGCGTTTCAGGTCATCCTGACGGGGTGGTACGCGGTAAGGCACGATGTATATCTGTTGACACTCGTACAGGTAATCACGGTGCTGTTCTTCTCGGGTATCGCCACGGCCCTTGTCGGTGGGGCGGTCGTCCCGTTGAGCATCCTTTCTCCCTTCGTGATCCTCGTCATAATCCTCATGGCGGTATTCGCCACCGCCTTCAACTTCACCGTTCAGGTATGGGCGCAGCAGTACACGACGCCGACGAGGGCCGCCGTCATTTTCACGATGGAGCCGGTATTTGCGGCGCTCTTCGCTTATCTCTGGGGCGGGGAGATATTGAGGGTCAGGGGATATATGGGCGCCGTCCTGATTTTCCTGGGGATAATCTTAAGCGAGTTTCGGGCCAAGAAGTGGGACGGGGAGGCGGAAAATCCCCCAGCCGATGCGGACGGATAGAGGTATATATACAAAAATTTACTGTTCATTTCAAAATAATTTTAACAAAATTCGGCCCGGCCAAAAATTGGAGGTAAGCAATGATAAAGTACGTCCACGGCTACTCGGAGCGCGAGACCGAGCGCCTCTACGACCAGGCGGGGTCGGTGAAGGACCTGATTCACTACGACAGCCTGTTTCCAAAGGGAAGCCTGATTTTGGAGGTGGGCTGCGGCGTGGGGGCCCAGACCGTGACGCTTGCCGCCCAGAACCCGGACTCAAATTTCGTATCAATAGATATAGCCGAAGACTCGCTGAAAAAGGCCGGGGCCTTGATCGAAAGGGAGGGGATAAAAAACGTCGAGTTTAAAATTGCAGATATTTTCTCGCTCCCCTTTGATAATGATAGCTTCGACCACGTCTTTATCTGCTATGTCCTGGAGCACCTCGAAGACCCGGTCGGCGCGGTGTCTAAGATTCTGGATGTGGTGAAGCCCGGCGGCACGGTGACCGCGATAGAGGGGGATCACGGATCGTGCTACTTTCACCCGGAGACCCCCGAGGCGGTAAAGGCATGGAGATGCCTGATAGAGGCCCAGTCGCGCATTAGCGGCGACTCCCTCATTGGGAGGCGGCTCTACCCGCTCCTAACGGAGGGGGGCTTGAAAAACGTCTCCGTATCCCCAAGGATGATCTACGCCGACCGGAGCAGGCCGGACCTGATCGACTCGTTTGTGCTGAAGACCATCATCCCGATGGTCGAGGGGGTTAAGGAGCAGTCGCTTAAGCTTGGGCTGATAGATAAAGAAACCTGGGAGAAGGGGATAGCCGACCTCTACGCGATCACGGAGAGGGACGACGGCACGTTCTGCTACACGTTCTTCAAGGCGGTCGGCGAGAAGGTTGTGTAAGGAAGATTGCGTTCTCGCTATTGTTAAGGTGTCCTATGCCGTCATCGACGAGATGGCCCTGCACATGGATGACGTGCTGTTCCGCCGGACCAACGCGGTGTGCTTCGGGCCGCTGCCGGAGGCGTAGCTGGAGAGGGTCGCGGACATGATGGGAAAGGAGCTGGGGTGGTCCGACGAGGACAAGAAGCGGTAGATCGACTGGGTGAAAACCTACTACGTGCCAATCAAGAAGGACAGCGACGTCCCGTTTAAAAAGACGGTGGTCGTTGACTGAGGGTGCGGTATGATGATAATATGTTGCTATGCCCGGTCCGCCTGCTTTCACAGCGGGTGGCCCAGGTTATTTTATCCGATAAGATTCAATGCATTGTCCTTTTTCGGGGATGGCTCTTTTACATATTTTATTTCAGCCTAACGAGGCCTCGAGTTCTCGGAAGCCCTCTACATGGCGCCTGAGCATCTCAACAATGGGTAAGTTATAAGGGCACTTCTCTTCGCATTCGCCGCATTCGATGCATTCGTCCACCGTGGCAATCACATCTTTCATAAAAACCATGGCCTGTCTGGGCGCCAGGCGATTCATAATGGCCGGAAACATCTGGGCCTCCCTGATCATCACCCCTTGCGGACAGGGCAGACAATAACCGCAACGCCGGCAGAATGAATCTCCCAGTTGTTCACGTAAGTTTTCCATGTCCTGTTGGTCCTGGTCAGTCAGCGGTTGAGGCGTTTCGTACATGGCCATGATCTGATCGAATTCTTCTTTATTGGATACTCCGGGTATGGGTATCACATGCGGGTGTTGCTGGAGAAATTTAAAACACAGGTCGGCCCGTTCGAGCATACCGCCGCCCAAAGGTTTCATGGCTATAATGCCCATGTTTTTTTCCATGGCCGCCGGATGCAAGGCTTCAAGGGCCTGGGTTTCCACAAAGTTGAAAGGGAACTGAACAGTTTCAAACAGCCCGGTTTGAACAACTTTAAGAGCCGTGTCCTTATTATGGGCGCTGAACCCGATATGTCGGATTTGGCCATTAGCTTTTGCCTCCGTTGCCGCCTCCATGGCGCCGCCGGGGGCCAGCACTGTTTCCAGTTCAGATTCCTCGGACAGGTTATGGAATTGAAAAAGGTCTATGTAATCGGTGCGAAGCTGCTTAAGGCTGTTGGCGATATGTTCGGCCGCCTTTTCCTTAGATCTTTCCAACGTCTTGGTGGCGATTACAACCTGGTCACGCACGCCTTCCAATGCCTGCCCGATTTTTCCTTCACTGTCTATATACATGTTTGCCGTATCGAAAAAGTTAACACCGCGATCGAAACAATACCGGACCATTTCAGCGGCATCGTTTGCTTCCAACTGCATAATGGGGATCCCGCCGAAACCGAGTTCCGAAACCATTAGCCCTGTCTTGCCTAAACGATTTTTTTTCATGCTTCTGCTCCTGGCCGACATTTTTTAAAATGAAATAAGAATAACATATCTCGAATTATGCGGCAAGAGCCGCGATTTTCGTGTTTCACGCCTTCCGGCCTCGGATTTTGGCAGTTGAACAGGCTTTGATCCGGTCCGCGAACCGTCAAGTCCCCAATTTTAATTCACTACATCTATTGAAGCAAAGCCCCGACGCCTTCCATCTTTAAAGCAGAATTACCTTCCTCCCTAACCCTTCGGCGTCGTCGGCTTGCTCCCGGCAGGATATTTCATCGAGGCCGCCCTCCTGACCTTAATCGAGGCCCTCTCCAGGGCTTCGGTAATAGCCTCCTTGACGTCGGTCCCCTTCCTTCTTAAGTCGATGCTCAAGATGTACTCGGCGCTGGGTTTAAGGAACTTTATCACCTTAAGGTAGAGTTTGTTTTCCTTGACCCAAGTGCTTGAGAGCCTCTTGGCGTAGGCGGCGATCATGGCGTTGAAGAAGTCGAAGCGGTAAAACCTCCTTATCACCTCGAGTGTGGAGTAGAACCTCCTGTGCCCCCTGATCTGCGCCCTCTGGAGGCAGTAGGGGTCGACCCTCTTGGGGCTGAAGACCACGTGGTGGCCGTCGTAGAAGCTCCAGTCTTTGATGATTATTCGGCCGTCCTCCTCAATTTCCTTGTACACGGGGGTGCCGGGCAGCGGCGTCAGGATGAGAAACTGGACGGAGTCCACAGCGTTTCTCCTGGCGAACCTGACCGTCTCCTTGAACGTCTTTTCCTCGTCCTGGTCGAATCCAAAGACGAACATCCCGTGAACGCTGATGCCGAACTCACGGAAACCGCGAAGTCCCTCCTCCATGTCTTCCAGGGTCTGACTCTTATTCATCTTTTTCAGGCTCTCCGGGGAGACGCTCTCGAGCCCGATGAACACCGTTTTTAGACCGGCGTCCCTCATGAGCCTCATCAGCTCCCTGTCCTTTCCCGCGTCCACCCTGACCTGCGCCGATGAGATGAACTTGAAACCTTCCTCGATAATCCTTCTCAGAAGCTCCTTTGTCCTCTTCGGATTGGCTACGAAGTTGTCGTCATAGAAGAAGATGCTGTTTCTTTTGTCGTCGTATTTTCTCAGCTCCTCGATTATTGCGTCCAGGCTCCTGTAGCGCATCTTGCGCCCGAACATCCTGGTTACGGAGCAGAAGTTGCAGTTGTAGGGGCACCCCCTGGAGGTCTGCATCGGGATGACCCTCTTGGTCCACCCCTTCTTCTTGAAGAAATGTGTGCCTAAAAGCGTAAAGTCCGGCTCCGGGAGCTCGTCCAGACTCAGGGCCTCGCCCTCCATCGGATTTTCCAATATATCACCGTTGAGCTTATACGTCAGGCCCGGGACTTTCGCCATATCCCTCTCGCCGGAGAGAGCCTCGACGAACATGGGAAAAGATTTCTCCGCCTCGCCCCTGATCACGTAGTCGGCGTGGGAGATACCCTCCTCGGCAAGAAACGTGACGTGCGGCCCGCCCAGGATGGTAGGAACACCGATCTCGTTTAGGCTTTCGGCCATCTCGTAGGCCCTGGGGGCGGTGGATGTGATGGTGGAGATGCCGACGAGGTCAGACGAGGCGACCTCGTCCCAGGGGACCTCCCCCATCGACTCCACGACAACGGAGACGTCGTGCCCCCTCTGCTTTAGGATCGTCCCCAGAAGGATTACCCCCAGCCGGGGGAGGGGGTAGAGGGAGAAGATGTGAAAGTCGGGGCTTCTCGGCTCTATCAATGTTATTTTCATTTTTATATCCTTATAATATTTGTCATTATTATTTTGGCCTTTGGTTAAATATGCTCTATCTCTTCTGGCTTATGACTTACGGCTTATGGGTGTTCTTGTTGAGGTGAAATTACTGATGAGATTGTTAAATGTAGCATATTTCTTTTTGCTTTTCAATTAAATTGTTGTGTGTGATTAACAAATTAAGAACAAATTTTTTGGATGTCAGGCTCCAACGGCGATACGCGCAGACGTTGTGAGATTGCGATATTGTTTTGCTCAAACTCCGGTGGATAAAGGAGGTTCTGCCTATGACGGCGGGCCCGGCCCGTCAGACAATTCTCCTCACCATCACAAACGCCTCGGCGGCCTGAGCACTTATCTGGGAGCCGCGCCACGCAGCGAGGGCCCTCACAGCCTCGATGGAGCGGGGGTGTGGGAAATCGATGATCTGGCTCTTGAATCGGGCCATGGCGGAGAGCTTCACCTCGATGTAGCCGCTTATGTCGACGAAGGCGTTCGGGATGAATCCCCCCTCCACGTAGGGGAAGTTGAGGTGCGTCTCGCTCACCGTCTCGTAGGCGTAGACCTCCCTCATCTTTCTTCCAAGGGGGAGGTGCGGCCTCCAGTGGACGGAAAAGGAGTGAAAGAGCTCCCGGTGATCCTTGTGGAGGTCATTGATAAAGGGGATGTAGAGTATATCCGGCTTAATTTCCTCTATTATATCTCCCGTTATCTTGTTCAGCTCGTGGATCTTTTGATCGGCCACCATGACCGCCGGGATCTCCCTGAAGATGTAGTCGGTTACCCCGAGAATCTCCATCGCCTCGCGAAACTCCCCCCGGATCGTCTCCCATAGGGACGACGGCCAGAGGGGGTGGGGGTCAACCTCGCCGTGTCCGGTCATTACAGCGACGGTGACAATGTTGCCCTCGTCGACCAGCCTCGCGATCGTTCCTCCCATCCCTATCGTCTCGTCGTCGGCGTGAGGGGCAACAACGAGAATCCTGTCTTTTGTATTTTTCAATTTATCGATGTCTCCTAACGGATTACCTCTTCCGGCTTGAGCGGCATGGGATTGTCAGGCTTCGTCACGAGGCAGCTCCCGATGGCAAGGGCGTCAATGCCGGTGCTCCAGAAGGTCCGCAAGGCGTCCCTGGGGGAGGCGACGATAGCCTCGCCCTTGATGTTGAACGATGTGTTCAAAACCGCCCCGACGCCGGTCTTCCTTTCGAAGGCGGCGATGAGGTCGTAATACCTTCGGTTGTGCTCTTTTCCCACCGTCTGGGCCCTCAAGGTATTGTCCACGTGGACCACCGCCGGGCACTCCGTCTTTGCCTCGTCCGTGGCGTCAAAGGCGAGAATCATGTATGGCGCCTTGACGGCCCGCTTCATGTAGCGCTCGGCCCTCTCCTCGAGAATGCTGGGGCAGAAGGGCCTCCAGTACTCCCTGAATTTTATGGCGCTGTTCACCCTGTCCCTGCTGGCTGTGTCCCTAGGGTCGGCGAGGATCGATCTGGCCCCCAGCGCCCTCGGCCCTCCCTCCAGCCCCCCTTGGAACCAGGCGACCACCTTGCCGTCGGCGATAAGCCCTGCCGTGTCCTGGGCAATGTCATCGCACCTCTTGTATTTGAGGCCGCACCCCTTTAGCTGAAGCTCGATGTCGTCGTCGTCGAACTCAGGGCCGAAGTAGACGTGTTTGAGCTTTCCTGGGCGCTTTTTGGTGAGGACGTGGTAGGCGCCCAGGGCCGCCCCGATTCCGTTTCCGGAGTCTGACGGGATCGGGAAGATGAAGATGTCGTCAAAGAGGCCGCTTTTGTGTATCCGGCTGTTCATCTTGACGTTTAGGGCGACGCCCCCGCCGATGCAGAGGTTTTTCATCCCTGTCTCATCCCTGAAGTGGGCGAGAAGGGTCAGAACCCGCTCCTCTAAGAGACGCTGCACCTCGAAGGCGAGGTCCTCGTGGATCGGCTCCAGAGGAACCTCTCCCTGTCTGGGTTTAATCCCGAGGATGTCGACGAGGTTGTCGGTGAAGCGGTCGGAGTAGGTGTGGGGGCCGTTGTGGATGTATTTGGAGTCCACCGCATAGTCGTACCCGTTTTTCGCCTGAGGGACGACCTTTTCCAATCCCTTCCTGAACTTTAGGTTTTCCCTCCCGTAGGCGGCAAGCCCCATGACCTTGTATTCGCCGTCGTAGGCCTTGAATCCCAGAAACTCCGTGATCGCGGCGTAGAACCACCCCAGCGAGTGGGGTATGGTTATCTCGTGGATCATGGCCAGCTTGTCCCCCTCGCCCTTCCAGAGGGTGGCGCACTGGGTGTCGCCGGAGCCGTCTATCGTGAAGACGAGCGCCTCGTCGAAGGGGGAGGTGAAATATGCGGATGCCGCGTGGGAGGCGTGGTGGGGGTGGGAGATGAGATTCGGCGCCTCGGCCTTTCCAAAAAACTTTACGAGGTTCAGGCGGAGCCTCTCCCTTGCGCTCTTTTCGTTGAAGAAGTTTATTACCCAGTTCTGCCAAGAGACGGTGCCCGGGCCCGGTGGGTGCTCTTTGTTTACGCCGTCGAAGAAGCTTCGCATCTCACCATTGGTGTATCTCGGGAGGTCCCAACCGTAGGCGAAACGGTCGACGTCTTCGATCTTGATCCCCCCCTTTTTGAGGCAGAAGTCGATCGACCTTATGGGGAATATGTCCCAGGCGTGCTTAAATCGTATAAGCCGCTCCTCCTCGACGTAGGCGACGATCTCGCCGTCTACTACGAGACAAGCGGCGGGGTCAACCCCGTGAAAGTATCCTATTATGTTCATCATATCGGCTGAATTAAAAATATCTTAAAAAACTGGTCAATCGGCGTTGCCGAAATCCGAAATTCGGTATAGATTATCAGAGATTTTGTCGGATTACAAGCCTTAACCTGAATTGCCGAAAAATAAGAGCTGAAATTGAGATATGCAAATGAAGTCCTTGTAATCTCCTTGTAATATCATTGTAAAAGGGCCCCCCGATGTGTTAAACTGATAGCGGATGGAAAAGATTTATTCCGATGGATTTTCAAGGGGGTGTTGTTATGGATAATAAGTTATCGAGAAGAGACCTGATGAGGTATGGGGGTTCCCTTTTGACGGCGGCGGCATTGAGCGGGGGATCGGGCTACCTTCTCTCATCGGGGCTCGCCTTTGGGGAGGAGCAGAAGAACCTTCCCAATATAGTCTTTATCATGACCGACGACATGGGATACGGCGACCTCGGCTGCTACGGCGGCAAGAGCATAAGGACCCCGAATATTGACCGGCTGGCAGCCGAGGGAATGAGGTTCACGGACTTCTACGTATGCTCCCCGGTTTGTTCCCCGTCGAGGTACGGTCTCTTGACTGGACGGTACCCCGCCCGGGTCGACCTGAACCTCGCCCTCATCCCGGACGAGATCCCCTTAAAAACAAAACTTGAGTATGGCTTTTACGAGAAGATAGGCCTTTTAGGGATACTCGACCTGGGGGATCCTGGGAGTTGCGTGGGGATTCCAGCGGACGAGTACACGCTGGCCGAGGGGCTGAAGGATGCGGGCTACGCCACGTGCATTATAGGCAAGTGGCACCTGGGTTATGCGCCGGAATATTCACCCAACCTCAACGGCTTCGACTACTTCTACGGCTCCCCGGGCGTAAACGACATGAAGCCTTTTATCCTTATGAGAAACGACACGGTCCTCGAAGGGCATATAACGGATCAGACAACCCTGACGAAGAGGTATACGGTGGAGGCGGTCGATTTCATCGAGCGCTCGAAGGACGCGCCGTTCTTCCTCTACTTTGCCCACACGTTTCCCCACCATCCGTACCACGCCTCGGACGACTTTTTGGGGAAATCGAAGGGGGGTCTCTACGGGGACACGGTGGAGGAGATCGACTGGAGCGTCGGCGAGGTCTTAAAAAAGCTTGACGAGCTGGGACTTTCCGAAAACACAATTGTGGTCTTTACAAACGACAACGGCCAGCTCTTCGAGGGAAGCCCCGCCGGGATGCGGGGGTGCAAGGGGCTGACCTACGAGGGGGGAGTCCGCGTCCCGATGATAGCCCGCTGGCCGGGGGTGATAAGGCCGGGAACGGTAAACAAGGGTGCCGCCATCAACCTCGATTTCTATCCGACGTTTCTATCCATAGCCGGAGTTCCCCTCCCGGACGACCGCCCTATAGACGGCAGGAACATGATGCACATGTTCAAGGGTGACGAAAGCTCCCCCAACGAGGCGATCTACTATTACCACGCGGAGAAGGTAGAGGCGATCAGGGTCGGCAGGTGGAAGTACATGCGAAAGCACAACGTCTACGTCTGGCCGAGCAACCTCCAGTTCAAGGGTCCCTGGCTCTTCGACATGGAGGTTGACCCGAACGAGCGCTACAACGTGGGCCACACCTACCCTGAAGTGATGAAGGAGCTGGAGGCTATGATCGTCAAGTGGGAAGGCTCCTTTGAGCCGAAGAAGTGGTAGGCGGGGGCCGGATAACAGTAAACGGAATGTTGGATGGGCCGGGATTCGGCTTGCGCTTTCAGGGAAACTCTGGTAATATATAAGGATAAGTGTTGAGGTAATTAATATCCCTCTCTTTGAACCTGATGGCGGAGAGGGGTCTATATTCGGATATTTGAGCTCGGTTCTAAAAACCGTGAAGTTCAGATACATAGACGTAAAGAGATTGGGAGGGAAAGTTATGCGTATTCTGGTTATGGCGGCGGTCTTTATCTTTTTTTCGGCCTTCGGGGCCTATCCGGCGATGGCCTATATCGATCCGGGCACCGGTTCGGTCATATTCGGCGCCATAGGGTACATGATCGCCGCCGGCGCGGCGTTCATAGCCATTGCCATAAAGCCGGTCAAGATGCTCTACAACAGGGTGTTCAAGAAGAATAAGATCGACTCCGAGGTCGAGGCAGAAATAGAAGAGAAGGCCTTGAAAGACAAGACGGAGATTTAACAGTGGATAGAAGGGAGTTTTTAAAGGGTCTGTCCTATTTCGCTTCCGCCCTTACCCTGTCATCATTCCCCGTCTATTCCGGGTGTGACGGGGGACTTAAGTTATCGTGGGGAAAAAAGATGTATGACAGAGTGATTGTTTTGGGCATCGACGGGATCGACCCAAATCTGATGGATAAGTTTATTTCCGAAGGCGACGTGCCCAACTTCAAGGTGCTGGCTCAGACCGGTTCCTATTCACGACTCGGCGCCTCCAACCCGCCCCAGAGCCCCGTTTCCTGGAGCAATATCGGGACTGGGGCGGACTCCGGCGGTCACGGCGTCTTCGATTTTATCGTGAGAAACCCCAAAAACTACATGCCGGACCTCGGGGTTTTGAAGATCAACCGAAAGAACGTCCTTGGCATAAGGGAGAAGATGTTCGACCCCACCTCCCTGGCGAAGTTCTTCTGGGACTACACCTCGGAGGCTGGGATTCCCTCCTTCTCCATCCGATGGCCGATGACCTTCCCGCCGGGTAACGGATCGGGTAAGCTCCTTGCGGGCCTCGGGGTGCCGGACATCAAGGGGGGGCTGGGGAGGTACACCTTCTTCTCCTCCGCGGAGCCTGACAAGTCTAAGGAGGGTTGGGAGAAGATCGTACAGCTCAAGTTCAAGGGGGAGGGCGCCAATCAGGTTGCGGAGACGAAGATCGTAGGGCCTTCGGTCGCAGGCCTCACCGGCGCCAAGGATTCCACGATACCCCTCAAGATTATCAGGGGGGGAGGGGACGGGCTGATCCTCGAGGTTGCCGGAAAGGCGGTGGAGGCGAATGCGGGGAAGTGGACGGAGTGGGTTCCCATGGAGTTTTCGGGCGGAGCTTTGAAAAAGGTCTCCGGAATAGGGCGCTTTTACGTCGTGAGCACAGAGCCGGAGACCGGCATATATCTTACGCCGCTTCAGGTCAACCCCCAAGATCCCTGCTTCATTATATCCCGCACCGACGATTACGCGGGAGAGATAGCAAAGAACATCGGGGGGCTGTATCACACCCTGGGCATCCCAGAGGACACGAAACCTGTGAACGAGGGGGTCCTCGATGACGACGCCTTCATCTCCATGTGCGACGACATCATGGTGGAGCGGGAGAAGATGTTGGATTACGGCCTCGGAAATTTCAAGGAGGGGGTTTTCTCCTTCGTTATCGACACCACCGACAGGATACAACACATGTTCTGGCGGTTTCTGGACAAGGAGCATCCCCTCTACACAAAGGAAGGCGAGGCAAGATACGGGGGCATCATCCGGGACTACTACAAGCGCACGGACAAGATCATAGGCGATATCCTCTCCGGCCACGTGGACGACAAGACCCTCCTTATCGTTTGCTCCGACCACGGCTTTACGAGCTTCAGGAAGGGCTTCCACGTAAACCGTTGGCTTGTCGATAACGAATTGATGACATTAAAAAGCGAGCCGGACCCGAAAGACAGTGACGGGGGGGCGCTTTTCAGGGGTGTCGACTGGAAGAAGACGAAGGCCTACTCCCTCGGCTTTTCGAGCATCTACCTTAACCTGAAGGGGAGGGAGTCGGGGGGTATCGTCGAGGCGGGGGAGGCAAAAAAATTAAGGGACAAGATCAGGGCGGAGCTTGTCAAGGCGGTCGATCCGGAGACGGGCGGGCGGATCTTCAGAAACGTCTACGAGGCGAACGACATATACTCAGAAAAATATATCGAGGATTCACCCGATCTGATAGTCGGCTTCGAGGCCGGGTACAGGATGAGCTGGCAGACGGCGATAGGGGGAACCCCGAGAGGACTTTTGGCCCCCAACAACAAGCAGTGGAGCGGAGACCACATAGTGGACCCGGAGATCGTCCCCGGGATACTCTTTTCCAACGCGAAGACAAAGGGAAAGGCCCCGAGAGGTATGGACGTGGCTCCCACGGTGCTGAAGGCTGTAGGGATAAAGCCGGATCGTTCCATCAAGGGGGATCCCTTTATATAAGCCCTTGATATAAGATATTAGGCCTTGATCCGTCTCTGCCTGCACAAGGAAGGGGAGATTTTTGAGAAAAGGAGGAGGCGGTCAACTTGACGCTCTTGGCGTAAACGATTTGTAAGTAATTTGTCATTATACAAAAACAGCTTTGTTATTTCACACAAAGCTGTTTGTTTTTACAGTGAAAATCAGTTTTCGATTGAAAAGTCCCATTTAAGAGCAAAGGATTGTTTATTCGGCGTTCTTGGATAAACAATTTGGCTCAACTTAGAAGTGATATTGAATTAATTTCACTTCTTTTTTTTTGTTGGATTTTTTATTGTTTCAACAACAGTAGTATTAGGTCTTATCTTTGCTTCTTTAGTAGGGATAAACTTTCCAGTTTTAGCATCTCTACCAATTTTTCTAGTTTTCCTATTAGCCATTATTATCACCTCCTTTAGCAAGATAATTTAGTATTTTATAACTGAGTCGTACAATTCAGCACAATTATATATATTTCTAACACAATATATTGTAGATGTCAAGAATAAATTAGCATATATTGTGGTGAAAAATATAAATTTTATTCTTAATTGAAAGGTTTAATAGTATAGAATTTGAAATGAATAAATTATATTTGAAAGCGCTCTTTATGTTGAAACTGCAATATCCAATTGCGATAGTAATATTTTCAAAGAATGGATCGACAACACGAATCCTATCATATTAGGAATTGTCTGGCCTTAAGGTCCAATTTTCGGGATAGGCTGATTGATACAGGTCTGGTATCGCTATATTGAGGGATCTATATCGAGGGAGGTATTGAGGGAATGAAAGATACTCAGTTCAGCTTTTTGTTGTCCGAGTTTTCGCTCATATCGTCCGCCGGGCCTTCAGGTTTTGTAACATCGTTATCGATCAGAACGTTTATCAATATCTTTGTGGCGATGGCGATCAGGTCGTCGTCCTCTTTGATCGACTGTCTCTCCTTTTTCTCTGAGATGAGCGTGTCCACCAATGTGAGAATGACGGGGGGGGATGTGAGGGTGGCCCGGATATCCTGCAGGAGGTCTGTTTCGTTGTTGTCCATGACCTTTCCCTTTATGACCTGCATGGTGAGGATGTAAAGCGCAAAGATCATCCTGTGCCTCTTGTCCTTCGGGCCGATGTTGTGGGCGTCGATGAAGGGCCTTTCCATCAGCCTTCCGTCGACCACGAATTGGAGCCCCGAGGCCATATATTTTTCGATCGCCTCCTCGGACAGCGTCTCATCGTCATCGATCTTCGCAATCTGCTTCAGGGACTCCCCCCAGCCGTAGTAGGCCTCCGGGAAAAAAACCTTCTTGCCTACGGCTGCCTTAAAGCTCTCACAGGCCTTAACAAAATCCTCCCTTGCGCCTCCCTTATCTCCTCCCGACAACTCATTCAGCGCTTTATCCAAAAGCTCCATTCCCTCATTGTAGTCATCGATGGAGCCGGTCTTGTCTCCTCCTCCCGTCTTTTTATCCCCGCCTTTACCGTTTTTCGCCATTGGTTTCCCTCCCTTCGACAGCGTATATTATTACTGTTTTAGTATACCATAAATCTTGGAAATAGGTGGAGATATTATTACTTCATTTGATGTGGATTTATGACTCCGAGTCGTAAACGTGAGAGCTGTGACGTCTGGGAGTGGTTTGGCCGCCGTACCCGAATAGGTAAACAAGCCACCTGAATCTTCAATGCCGCTGTCTTGCCTAACGCTTCTTGGTGATGAGGTCTTTAAGAACCCTCTCCTTGCTCGCGGGCTCTATGATGACCTCCTCCCCCTCGGGCAGGGGGGTAACGCAGGCGATGGAGTTTTTTCCGTTCACCGAGACCGCGCATCTGGCGCAGAGGCCGTGTCCGCAGCGGCTGTGGCCGTAGAAACTGAGGCTCGGGTCGATGTTGTAGTATATGTAATTCAAGGCGTCAATGACGCTCATGTCTGAGTCATCATCAATCTCGAACTCCTCGTGCCTTCCTTCCTTGTCCGCATCCTTGTCATATCTGAATATCTTGACCTTTCTTGACATGTTGCATTTTCCCCTAAAAAATAATTTGAAACCGACATATTAAGATCAAATCGGGAGATCTAATAGGCCGGCGACCTATTTCCGACACGAGAGGATATACTCCATCACGTTTTCAACGCTTCCCTTTAGCGGCTCGATCTTAGTCGTGGTCGGCTTCTCAAACGATTGTATAAGCTTGCCGTCCTTGAGGAGGTGAAAAATCCTTACGAGGAAGTTGTCGTTATCGACCTTCGGGAAGTCTCTCCTGATGTGGGTCCCCCGGCTCTCCCTTCGCATCTCGGCGGCGCGAAGTCCCGCCTCGAGGCAGAGGGCGAGATTCTCCACCGCCATCGCCTCGATCCACCCGAGGTTGTAGACCCTCGATTTCGACCTTGTGGCCATCTCCGGGAGCATCTCACCCTTGATTTCCTCCACCTCGGCCATCGCCCTTGATATCCCCTCTCCGTGCCTCATAAAGCCGAATCCTCCATCGGCCGTCGATTCGAGGGCTTTCCTTGCCGATGAGGGGCTTACGCCCCTCTTCCGGTCTATGTATTTTGTTATCCTCCCGACATGTTTTTCTATCTCGTTATCGTCGACCTTCGCTTCCCCGACCCCCCTGACGTACGCCGCCGCGTGCTCCCCGGCGGCGTGGCCCTGGACGATCATCTCCACCAGGGCCCGGTTGCCCCTGTAGGCCCCGAAGCACCCGCAGCTCGCCTCCCCCGCCGCGTAGAGGCCGGGTAGAGCTGTCGCCCCGTTTTCATCGACTACGATACCGCCGTTGCTGTATTCGTGGCCGAGGCCAACCTCCCAGTCTCTTCCGCCGACCACCTCGTCTTTGAAGATGGATATATCCTCCCCCTGATAGGTCATGGGTGTTTTGTACCAAAGGGAGAGCATGCCGGACAGCGTCTCGAAACCCTTCTTGAAGTCATCGATATTAGCGTCCTTGAAGGAGAAGTAGACCCCGCCCCCGGGGCCGCCCCTGCCTTCTGCGATCTCCCTCCCCCAGTAGTAGGCGTATATCAGTTTTATCCACCCGGTCGTCTTGGCGATCTCGACCAGCGCCCTGGGGGCTTTATCCAGGAAAGGTTCCCCGCTTCCGTTTACTATCGCCGGAGGGACCATCCCAGGGATGGTTTCCGAGACCATGCTGTAGATCCCGGTAAAAATCGAGCCGCGCATAGCCGCCGGGGTGATGCAGACGCCCGGGATGCAGAGGGGAAACTCCATGTCGGCGACTGGAAGCCCGGCCCTCAGGGCGATTCCTATCCCGTCCCCCGTCATGTCGGAGGCCGTGCACTTGAAGGAGAAGGGCTGAAATCCGCCCGTCCCCAGGATCACCGTCTTTGCCTTAAACAGGATCACCTCCCCCGAATAGACGTCGATCCCTATTGCTCCGGCGCATCCTCCGTTGCCGGTTAAGATGTCCGTTATGATGACGTCCTCGACTATCTCGATCCCGGGGTGCTCCTTGAGCCCCTGCCTCAACGCCGAGCCCACTGCCTTTCCCGAGGTAAAAAAGCAAGCCGGCCTTACGAAGTGGAAGTACTCCCCCGCCCGACCTCCCCAGTCCAAAAGCTCCTTTACCCTCAACGCTGCCGTCTCGACGAAGCGCACGACGATCCTCTGGTCGGAAAGATGAAAGCCTTGCCTCACGATCTCCTCGAACCAGACCTGTTTTGTAAAGGACTCGTCTGCGTCGTATCCGTAGGCCTTTGCGGACTCGCCGTCCATGGAGATCCCCGCGGCGGCTATGAAGGTGTTTCCCGAGCGACCCGGGGGCCCCTTCGTCGCAATGGTCACCTTGCCCTTTCCCTTGAGTAGGCGGAAGGCGGAGATCGCCGCGGTAATTCCCGCCCCGCCGCCCCCCACAGCCAGGACATCGGTTTCTATCTCTCTGTCGTAAATCTTTGTTTTTTCCATAATTTGCTTTATAAACCCTTTTTTTACTGTCTGATATTGGCCCGCCGTCGACGGTCCGTCTCCGGCGTAAAACGTAATCCTATGTTATAGAACTCTGGATTCAAAATAAAGTATTTTGCATCCTTTTGGGCTGCCTTCTGTGTACAAATACAAATGATACAAAGATTAGACGAGCTTAATTTTGTCTTGACTTATTCATATCATGATGATAGTAATTTGAAATCCTCCCCCCAGTGATAAAGGGAGTTTTTCTTGACGGGGGGCGATTTCAATACGATACAACTGATCTTTATCTAAGAAGATTGGTAAACTTCTTTGGAGGTAACTGATGAAGAGATTTTTGATTTTTGTTTTAACGATATCCATCCTTCTTCTACTCCTGCTGCCCTCGATGGCGGCGGAGACGACAATATCGGGCACCTACAGGATTCGCTCGGTGATGGACTACAACTGGGACAAGAAGATGGAAGACGGGGCGGGATTGGGTCCAAGTCACGACAATCCCCTCTACACCGGCTACTTCGACCAGCGTTTCAGGGTCAAGCTCACTCACACGAGGAGCGAGTTTCTAAAGGCCGTGGTGATTGCCGACATCGTGGAGGACACATGGGGACAAGAGCGCAGCCTTCGCTGGAACAATTACACAGGAAGCGCCCTTACTGGCAACTCCGGCTTTATAAACACCGCCTACATCGAGGCGATAACGCCGATTGGCCTTATCAGGGCCGGCGGAAACCTTGAGGACAAGTTCGGCCACGGAACCTGGGTGGACAGCAGTTTTATGGGAACCGGCACCACCGACTACGGCGTGACGTACGGGATGAAGGTCGATAACGTGATCGCGGCGCTGACTTACATCAAGTATGTGGATTTTATCCAGCCGGTGCTGAACAACATCACCGGAGGTGCCCCCCCTGCGAACACCTTTTTCAGGACGTGGCCGGGAAGACCCATCGACGAGATAGGGGGCTCCGGCACATCCAACTACAACGTGGATATGGACACATTCGTCCTGACCGTTCAATACATCACCGATGATGTGAAGGCGGGCCTCCTGTTTCAGATGGTCCTCGATCCGAGGAGCGTTGCGTCGGGACTGTTGGTAAAAACCATTACCGACCAGGCCTCCCTCCCCAACGGCTCCACCTTTGCGGGGGAGGGCGGAGCGGGGGGATTGTTTGCCGTCGCCCCATTGGGGATATCGGCCCCCGGATACGGCGCCCTCGGCCCCACGGCGTCCTTCTTCGATGCCGGTGCCGGGGAACTGTATGTCGTTCCCCTCTGGCCCACCCCGGCGTCGGCCTTTCCCGGCCAGAACTTCGGGCTGGATGCAATAAGCAACGTGGGATATAACCTCGGCCTCGGGACGATGGGGATGTACGGCGTTAAGGCCTACACGGTGGCCACATACGTCGATCTCAAGTTCTTCGACGACAGGCTCCAGTTCAAGGCGGAGTACGACAGGGTCTTCGGCTGGGCCAAGATAAACGCATATGGCAAGGGATACAACGCCTTTTTGAACAATATACAGAATATGGTTCCGGGAATAGGGGTAACACCCGGCCCGACCACAATGGGGAGCGCTGCGACGTGGTTTATGGGGACCACGCTTCTGCCCGGGCAGAGGGTCCCGGACGAGATCGGCATCGACTCGACAAACATCTATCTGGATCTCTCCTACAACACCGATCTCTTCACGGTCGGGGCGGCCTTCCTCTACGGCTCCGGGGAGAAGTGGTGGCACCCCTTCACCCAGTCCCACAAGGCCCTCAACACCACCGGAAACGACGATTTTCACTGGAGCAATATTATCGTCAGCGGGGACTGGAGCTTCTTGAACAGCGGCGCGCCGCTGGGGTTGGGAAACTGCCAGGAGAACGTCACCTCGGCAAAAATCTACTGGTCGGTGACCCCCTTTGAGAGCCTCGACATCCACGGGGCCTTCGTCTGGGCGAAGTACACGGAGCCTGTGGGAAGGTACGCCATGGACGAGAACTTCAACCTCGTCTCCAACTGGAACGCCTTCTACGGCCACCCCATGAACTACGCCTACGGGAACTACGCGACTCTGCCCACTGCGGCAAGCCCCGCGGGAGATTCGATTATCCCGGCGGGAATAGATGACGACCTCGGCTGGGAGATAGACCTCGGGATTACGTGGACGATCATGGAGGGATTGACGCTCAACTCCGAGTTCGGCGTACTATTTACGGGCGACGCCTTCGACTACAGAAACACGGTGACCGGAGAGAGGGAGGAGTGGGGTGAGATTTACCGCTGGGTGAACACCCTTACGTTCGAGTTTTAAAGAGTTTCTCTATATAGTTTGTCGCTAAAAAGCCCCCGGAGTGAGATTCGGGGGCTTTTTTGCTTGATATTATCATTAGAACCATCTAATTATTTTCTTGATATTATTCAAATTTTGATATAAGTATTCAACACAAAAGTACACAAGACATTCAATTTTGTGTCAATACTGGTATTTAGGAGGTCAAAATGAAAAAGAATCTAACAGTAGCGATTCTGACGGTTTTCTTTATTTCGGCGGCGATTTCTGCCCTTGCGGCGGACACAACATTTTCGGGTGAATACAGGGTCCGGGCGTGGAGTGAGTATAACTTTAGCAAAAAGGTGGAGGATATTGGGGCAGGTAATAATGCTGTGCTTCCATCACACGAAAATCCACTCTATACCGGATTTTTCGATCAGCGATTTCGTCTTACAATAACCCATACAAGAAGCGAATATCTAAAGGCGGTTATTCGGATGGATATTGTTGAAGACCTCTGGGGACAGCAAAGGAACTTGTTTATAAATTTCAGCAACTCGAATTTAATTAATCAAGCATATCTTGAATTTACTGTACCACCACTGGGAACCTTTACCGTAGGTTACTTTTTTGATGGATATGGTAAAGGAATTTCCTATGGCATTACCGGAACCGGAATACGCTGGGCAAATAAGTGGGGTCCATTGGCGGCTTCGATATCGTATATGAAGGCTTCCGACAGGGTGAGTGCGGGTTCAAATGACTGGGCGTACAACTGGGATGCCGATATAGTGTCGGCGGATATAAAATATACTCCATTCGAAGGACATATGTTTGAACTATACGGTGGTGTAATTTGGGATGATGACGCCTTGAATAGAAGCGGTACCACCGGAGGCGTTCTAAATAACTCAGTCGGATTCAGAGCTACTTCTTCACCCGCCACCTATGAAGCAACTGTGGGTTTTGTGGGTGCCGGCTATACGGGAAACATCGCCGATATGATAGACATCTACATGGAGGGAAGCTACCTGTTTGGAGATGCTCACGGCAAGTACTACAATAACATAGCCTTTGACCCATTTGCGGGGAATCTCGGCCCTGCAAGTGCAAGGCGTAATCTTGAAATATCGGGATGGGATGTCTATGCGGATGTATCATACTATAATGATCTTTTCCGCGTTGGCGTGGCTTTTTTAATGAGCAGTGGGCAAAAGCACAACTGGGGCATGAATTTCCCGGCAAACAGCTCCCATTGGAATCACGTCAATTTAAATTGTATTTCTGCAGATGTAGATAGTGAACTCAACTTTGCCAATATAATCACCAATGGCTGGAATTCGGGATTGGGATCAACCTGGGGAGGAGGCTTTGGTTTTCAGCAGTGGCTTGAAAACATCACGGCGGTAAAGGGTTACTTCGAGATTCACCCAACAGAGAAGCTGATCATGTCCGGTGCGGTGATCTGGGCAAAGTGGACAGAGCCGGTCGGATGGAATTGGAGAGGGACCCGCAGAAATTTAGGACAATTTGATGCAAAATCGCCGGCATACCTGCATCCGGCTAATTACACCATCGCAAACTACTGGTACAATTCGTGGGAGGTTTCCGACGATCTGGGATGGGAAGTTGATTTTAATCTTTCTTATGAGATCATGGAGGGGCTGACCTACAACTTCAGTCTGGGAGTGCTCTTTACGGGAGACTCATGGGATTACGAGAAGGCTGACGGCACAAGGGGAGACTGGGGGGAAATGTGGTCGATCACCAACTCCCTCGTCTACGAGTTCTAAAGTCTATAAAAAATAGATCGCTGATTAGGCCCCCGGCGTAAAACGTCGGGGGCTTTTTTTGGTGGATTCTGTAACTATTTACTGTGTTAAACGGGTCTTTATGGATAATAGTGAGTAAAATACAAGATTGATATATCGTTGTGTTTAGAAGTGACCTAAAGTGAAATCGAGAAATTCAATAAATGGTTTAAAATATATGAAAATTGTTGAATTAAAGCTTGCAATAATAATATCTGTAAGTTAAAATGGCCATAATCGCAAAGGGGGATATGCGGGGGAACTGAGAAAATATTATAAATATTAAATATTGCCGTATATATAGTGGGAAGTAAGCGGAACGTCAAATAGTTGTTTAAGCTTTTGAGGGGATGAGAGATGTAGATAGCGATACGATCTTACAAGCAGGTCCTACTTAAAAAAGTAGTCGTAGACCAATGTTAGGTAAATTAAGGGTGAAAAAAATATGGAGGAGTGCAACGGATTCGGGATTACGATAAAAATATGTCGCAGCGCTTAAAAATGACATGCATATGGAGAAAGAGAGGCTTTAAGTCATTCGGAGTTGATTCAATAAATAGATATAGAGTGTAAAAGACACCCTACAAATACAAAAAGAATGCGCATATTCTAAATTTGGAGTAAAGAGATGAGAAGTAAGACAGACATAATCACGCTTAATCTAACGGAAAGTCAGATAAAAAAAGTGAAGAGGATTCTCGGCGTTGAATATAAGATATTTGAAATATCGGCTAAAGATATTTCCAAAGCAAGGGGTAGTATTATAGATTCTATGAATCCCAAAAAAATAAGATTGCGCTTGAATAAAGAACAAATTGAAATCCTTAAAAAAATAGACCCGCGGCCGCTGAAATCGATCTCAGTAGATCGGGATGCCGCACACAAAATGTACGGAGTGGAATCCAAAAAAGATTATAAGGAAATATCGGAGGGATTGAAAGAATACCTTGATGATATTTGAAATGCATTAGTCACGATTTGTGTTGACAGTTCGCATTCCTATAAGACGGCTTTACTATACTTCATGCGGGTCATTGTTCTTCCTCTCTTCTCAAAATGCTTTGAATCCAATCCATCTTGACAATAGGCCGTGACTCGCCACCCGCCGACCCATAGCCCGCCGACATTTTTTTATGACAGAGACGAGAGACCCGTGAAGAAATTCTGTTGACAAATCCGGAGTTTAGCTATAGAATTCACACTCTTTTAGAAAAACTCAAATAGACTTATTCAAGATATATAATAGAGTCAAATAAAAGATAGATAAAATATTCGCGCCCGTAGCTCAGTCCGGATAGAGCGCCGGACTACGAATCCGTAGGTCGCAGGTTCGAATCCTGCCGGGCGCGCCAAATTTCCCCAATGATTTCAAGAATATGGCAAAGAATCCGCCCTTTTTTTTACTTCACAAAAAAACTTAAAATCTTTCATGTGTCACTTTTGTGTCACTTTTTTTATCTCGCCATCGAGATAATCAGATAACCTATTGACGGCACCTCTCCCGTCCGATTCATCCACAGTATTGTAACGAAGGAACATGGACATCGTTTTGTGACCCGTCTGTGCCATAATGACCGAATCGTGGATACCAGCCTTCCTCATGTTTGTCGCAAAACAATGGCGCAGGTCATGCATCACGAAGTCTTTAATCCCCGCCCGTCTGCAGGCACCCTCAAAGGCGGTGCGAATACCCTTCACAGGTCTTCCATTTTTACTGATAAAAACAAACTTATGGGTGAGACTTCTTACCCCGTTAATGTGCTTAAAGTTTTTTGAAACACCATCGGTAAGGTATACACGCCTTTTCCGTTTCGTCTTTGTGTCGGCATAATCGAGATCAATATAGCCTTCCTTCATGTTTACCCTGTCCCAGGTCAGGTTGATAATTTCACCAATCCTCATACCAGTCCAGTATGCCACCTGGACAACAGATTTTGCCGGCTCTGAAAGTTCTTCCAGAAGTTTACTGTACTCCTCTCCGGTCAGTACCCTGTCTCTCTCGTTTTCTTCCGGCAACATCGAAACTCCGGTGCAGGGATTATAAGAAAGAATCTCATCCCTGACTGCGAGGTTAAACATGCTCTTCATAAGAGCCAGCTCGCGATTAACAGTCGCGGGCCGAGGAGGTCTTCCAGTTTTTGATGTTTCCTGAAGCCGTTTCTGCTTATACGCCTCGATGTTGGAAGGCTTTATCATCGAACAACTGAGGTGACTGAAATACCTCCTGAGAGTACCTGACCTCTGGACATCGTCTTTAAAAGATTTTTTTGCTTTTACTCCGGGTTGTTCAAGATTCCAGTCTACCAGCTGTGCAAACTTAAGATTTCTGGTATACGGAATTCCGTTTCGCTCCCTCGAATAGAACTCGGCAGTCTTCTCGGCGTAGAGAGCTTTGGCCGCGGTTTTGGTCCCCACCCTTTCCCTTCTGTAGACGATCTTTCCGTTCATATTCCTTTTAATCGGATACCTGGCAAAAAATGGTCCGTATGGTTTGCCGTCTTTATCTCTATATCTTTGAAAAACGCCCATAATTTACTCCTTTCTCATCTGGGTGATGAAGAAAGGTATGGTAGAGCCGGGCGAAAAGAATAATCACCTCCTTTCAGGGAGGAACTATATCACCCTTTCCGCCCACATGTCAATTAACTTCCCTCTTGATCCCATCAATAAAATCATCAACATCCTTTATATCGAACTTCAGAGCGCCACGAAGCTTGATGCGGGGTATGGGGAATATACCCTTGGAGATCTCGTTTCTGATCGTCTGAGGTTTTTTGCCGATATAATCAGAAAGCTCTTTTATGTTTAACAGTCTCTTGTTCACTTTTCTAAATTGAAGTTTTAATTGAAAAATTTAAAAAATGATTTTCAATACTATGAATTAGCAATATTCCTTATTAATTCGAGTTTTTGAGCTTCAGGCATTGAAGGTTTACCTGAAAAATCCATTTTTTTAATAATCCCTGTTAGCCTATTTTGATCATAATTTCCGTAAGAGGAAAAAGTTGTTGCTATATACTCATGACCGAAATTTTGGCTGACGGCCTTTATCTGTTCACCCGTTCTGCAATTTTGAATTGCCAGATCTACGGCCAGGTGTCTGAAAGTGTGGGGCGAGAAATAGGGCAATCCAGCCTCCCGGCTCCTTTTCTTAAATATTTTTCTGATGCTTCCGGTTCCCTGCCAGTAAACCGGCTCAATCTCCAAGGAGTCTTCAAAGGATAACCCATTCTCTTCCTGTCTTATTTTAGACCTGGGAAATAAGGGATCTCGTGATCCGAATCCTCTTGCCTTTATATATGATATCCACCCAGTTACATGCTTGACCAATTTGTCGTCAAAATTAAACAGCACCGAGCGGTTGCATTTCGAAAACTTAGTTTGGACTCCCAATCTGGGATCTTGATTGATTGTTTGTGTCTCCTCGTCGAAACAGCCCAGTGGCAGCGTTGCTATAGACTTAACGCGCATCCCGCTTAGAAGGGTAAAGGATATAAGAGCCCTGTCTCTTGAATCGACTTCGGTGTTTACTGCTATTGAATCAGTTAGTTTAATCACGTAGTCCAGTGACGGGTAATTTATAGGTTTGGTTTGTCTTGCAATCCTCTCCTCTTTATCGGAGATGTTTAAATAATCGACCATGTCGGGCTTTATCTTACTCTTATATCCATCCTGCCATGACAGCCATAAAAAGAATTTCTTGATGTTTTTGAGGTAACCGTGATAGGTTGTAAGTGAGATTGTTTTGCCTCTGTATTTCCGTTCTTTTAGCCGTTTTTTAAACTCTATAGCTGTGTTTGGATTATATGAAGCAAAGTCCGCATATCCGGTAAAATCCTCATATAAAGACAGGGCCTTTTCTACATTGCCGGCAGTGGCTTCACAGCAACCATTCGCCTCTTTCAGCCATCTGAAAAATCTTCTCTTTATCCTTTCATTCTTGATATTTGGCTTCATTGATATTGACCTTTTCTAACTGAATGTTTACGGAGCTGTAGCCACTCCCATATAGATATGTATCATGTTCCTTTACGATCAATCCTGATGCCAGTAATTGTTCAAGTTTTTTATCCGAATAAAATAGATAAAGAGTTTGCCCGCAAACATTGCAGATCCCCTTTAAATAAACCTGCTTGCTTTTTTTACCGAGGCTTCTATCTGTATTTTCAATGGAAATCTTGTTGTTAAGGCTTCTTCTTGGAGCATGGCATTTAGTGCAAAAAAACTCTCCTGGCTTAAGCGTATGTTTTTTAGTCTTACTTTTTTCATCTAAAAACCGCCGGATTTCTTCTCCCCAAAAAAGGTAGGGCCTGTTATTCTCATCAATGGCCTTCAATCCCCGTTTTCTCCAGCTATATGCAGTCCTTATGTCTATACCGTAAATTTGAGTTATTTCTGAAAGATTATAAGAATGCCTTGTCTTGATCAGATTTGGGTTGTATGTTCTTTTCTTTTTAGCCATATTTTGATTTTAAGTCGATCAACACTATTCTTTTGTGGATTCTCTCTCATGAAAAAATCCCACGTAAAGTATCTAGTAAATATAATACACTACGCGGGATGAATGTCTATTGTAAAGTATTGATTTTACGAGTAAATTAGACGCTTATTCTAAGAAGTATAGATAAATGCGTCTAATCTTTTTACCTACTATTTCACCTTTTTATAATGCTTATGTTTTCTACAATATTCAGAACAACTTTTTGCTTTGTTGGTGATATCAAAGAAGAGATTATTGCAATCTTCATTCTCACATTTATTTATCAGCATTAAGTCTTTAGTGGAGATAAATTCGAGAAATAAAAAATACATTTTTCTCTTGTGATCGGATGGTTCTGTTGATTCAAAAACATAATATGATTTTGGATGATCGCCAGGTTGTATTGATCTTACCAACTTTGGTTTTCTTTGAAGTTCCCCAGCACTATCATTAACTATTTTTTCTATTTCTTTTAGCTTTGTTAAAAGATTCGGATCAAATATGTTTTTGTTTTCTAAAGAGTTGAAATATTCGTTTGCTTCGGAAATCTTATATAAAATGTCAAAGATTTTCCTTTTAGACCCATCATCTTGAGCGCTGTTCATTTTTGCTATGAAATACTGTGTTTCAGGTTTTAGTTCTCTATTTGTTGTTTTGTTTTTAACTATGATTCGACGTTTTTTGGAGCTTAATATTTCTTCTCTTCTCTCATCCGTAAGCTCTCTACTCTTACTTATATAATTCATGATTTTATTTTTTATTTGATCAGGCGCATTATGAAAATATTCCATGAATTTTTTCCCTTCCGGACCGGGATTTTCAAGCACCATATACTTTTCAAGGAATTCTTTTTCTTCTTTTGTCAACTTTGCCATGCTTTTATTTTATCAATAAAGAAGTTTACGGTAAAGGATAAAAATAGACGGTTCAAACTCTTGTATTACTTCTATTTAAAGCGCAATAAGACACAAATTTCATAAAATAGAAGAAATGTTAAAAATAACAGTTTGATTGTAGTTTGCTTTTCTGGTATCATGACGCATGAAAATAAATAGATTCTTATAAATGTAAATAAATTTTCATTATTGAAATCCTAAGGTTCTACCATGAGCAAGAAGAAGAGAATAGACCACTACGACCATAAAGACAAGGATCGTTTGAATAATCCCCCCATCGGGTTGGTTACCGCAGAGACGGACAAGGACGAGGGGAAGCAAAGATACGCCTACGATCCTCATATCGACCCGGAGCTGATGTTCGATTCGGGGAGGAGCGAGATCGAGAATATCATCGATGACGGGCTTTCAGCGGAAAATCTTGACGAGGCCAAAAGCGCCCTTCAGGAGTTGAAGCGGAGGCAGGAGCCGTATCTCAACTGGGCGGGGAAGGCGGAGAGGACGACCTTTGAACTGCCGACCGTATCGCTCCACGTTCACGAGAGGATTGACCCGCACACCATCATCGATAATGTAAGGAAGAGAAACGGCAACGGGCAGCCCCAGCTTTCCCTCTTTGAGCTGCCCGAGGAAAACCCGCCGGTGAGAACGGCGATAGAGTTTTACAAGCACAGACACAACTGGTCTAATCGGCTGGTTGCCAGCGACAGCCTGCTCGTTATGAACTCGCTACTGGAGAAAGAGGGGATGGCGGGAAAGGTTCAGATGATCTATATCGACCCGCCTTACGGAATCAAATACGGGTCGAATTTTCAGCCCTTTGTGAATAAGCGGGATGTCAGGGATGGGAGGGATGAAGACCTTACTGCTGAGCCGGAACAGATCCGTGCATTTCGTGATACTTGGGAACTTGGTATCCACTCTTATTTGACTTACTTACGTGACCGGCTTCTGCTCTCACGTGAACTACTCAACGAATCGGGTAGTGTCTTTATCCAGATTAGCGATGAGAACGTACATCATGTGCGGGAGTTAATGGACGAGGTGTTTGGTGAAGGAAACTTTGTTGTCTTAATTTGTTATCGGCGACTTGGTGTAATGATAGGATCAGAACTCAAGTCGTCTGCTCACTACTTGATATTTTATGCAAAAGACAGAAATAAATACAAATTCCATAAGGTTTTTGAGGAGCAGATTGCGGGTGTTGGGAGTGGTGATCATTTCACACAGATTGAAAACATTAATACACAAGAAATTCGTCCCATGACGCGAGAAGAGCGCGATAAACCAAATCTTATACCTTCTAACTGGAATCCTTTTCAACTAGTTAGCCTTCAGACACACGGTGTCGCCTCTGCTAATAAATTTCCTATCGAAATCAAAGGACGTTCATACACACCTGGTGTCAATAAGGCTTGGCGGACAACAGAAACCGGTATCAAGAATCTCATTGCTCAGAATAGAATTCAACAAGCCGGTAATACTATACGCTATAAACAGTTTCTTAATGATTTCCCGTTCACAGAAGTTGGTAGTATTTGGACTAATGCTGCACGCGATCCAGAGAACTATTATGTTGTTCAATCGCCTACAAATATAATTGCTCGCTGCATTTTAATGAGCACTGACCCTGGTGATCTCGTATTTGACCCGACGTGCGGAAGCGGGACAACGGCATTCGTAGCAGAGAAGTGGGGAAGGCGCTGGATTACCTGCGACACCTCACGTATTGCAATAACTCTCGCAAAACAGAGGCTCATGACCGCAAACTACGATTACTACGAAATGGCCCATCCCGACCAGGGTGTCGGGAGCGGATTTAAATACGAGACCGTTCCCCACATCACCTTAAAATCCATCGCAAACAACGAGCCGCCGGCACAGGAGACCCTTTACGATAAGCCTTATAGAGATACATCGAAGGTGAGGGTGACCGGCCCCTTCACCGTTGAGGCGGTTCCGGCGCCTACGGTTAGGCCGCTCTCGGAAATAGAAGATACCCCGGTATCCGATGAGTCCATCTCCCGGAGCGGAGAGACACTTCGCCACGCCGAGTGGAAGGACGAGCTCCTCCGCACGGGAATAAGGGGAAAGAACGGGCAGTATATCATGTTCTCCCGCATTGAAACCCTCCCCGGGACAAGATACTTGCACGCCGAGGGAGAGACCAAGCCCAGCGACCGGGGAGCCGACCACGTCCGCGAGGAGAGCGCTCCTTACGGAGGGCCCCAGAGGGTGGTCATCTCCTTTGGCCCCGAGCACGCCCCTCTCGAACAGCGCCAGGTGGAGATGGCGATAAACGAGGCCCAGACGCTCGTGCCAAAACCGAACATCATCGTATTCGCGTCGTTTCAATTCGATCCCGAGGCCGCAAAAGACATCGACGAGACAAAATGGCCGGGAGTCACACTCCTCAAGGCGCAGATGAACGCCGACCTCCTCACCGAAGACCTGAAGAAGAAGCGCGCATCCAACGATTCTTTCTGGCTGATGGGCCAGCCGGATGTCAGGGTAATCAAAATCAGCGAGGGTGAGCACAGCGGAAAATACCGGGTCGAGGTCCACGGATTCGATTACTACAACACCAAGACCGGAAACGTCGAATCCGGCAGCAAGGAAAAGATAGCCCTCTGGATGCTCGACAGCGATTACGACGGGAGAAGCCTCTTCCCGAAACAGGTCTTCTTCCCCATGGCCGGGAAGAAGGACGGGTGGTCGAGGCTGAAAAGGACTCTCAGGGCGGAGATCGATGAAGACCTGATCGAAGCCTATCACGGAACGGTGTCCCTCCCGTTTGAGCCGGGCGAGCATAAGAAGATCGCGGTAAAAATCGTTGACGACAGGGGTATCGAGAGCCTTAAGATAATAGACATCGAATAGATGATTGAGGCGGGATGATGCAGAGCACAATCGATAAGCTCATTAAAAATTCACCCTACGAGGAACCGGGAAAGTACTGGAGGTACGACCGAAATACGCGGATGTTTGATCTGGTTGAGGGGAGGCGTCCGGCGGGATATGTGGTGGCCTCTGAGAGTTCCAAGTCATTTGACGACCCCGGGAGATTTATCGAGATAAAACTCGTCAATGATATCCGTCCGCGGGTCAAGGAATGGAGGGAGCGGGGCTACCCCGGCGTGACGGGGATCACGAAGCGACTCTTGGAGCACTGGAACGATAAAAGCCAGCGGGAATACCCGTTTTTCTTCTGCCAGCTTGAAGCGATGGAGACCCTTATTTGGCTCGCCGAAGCGGATCCTTCAATACGGGTCGGCATTGATATCCCCCCCGACGGCGGGATGTTTCAACGCTACTGCTCGAAGATGGGGACGGGCACTGGAAAGACAGTCGTCATGGCGATGCTCATCGCCTGGCAGGTAATCAACAAGACAACCTATCCCCAGGATCCCCGCTTCTCAAAAAACGTTTTTGTCGTCGCCCCGGGCCTTACCGTCAAGCAACGGCTTCAGGTTCTGGATCATTCCGAAACAAACAACTACTACGAGGAATTTGCGGTCATTCCCCTTGGGATGATGGATAAGCTCAGACAGGGAAAGATTCTCATCCGCAACTGGCACACTCTGAAATGGGATACCGAGGAGCATATCAAAAAGAAGCGGAGCGTCGATAAGCGGGGGGTGATGAGCGATGAAGCCTATATCCGAATGGTCCTGGGCGACATGGCTAACAACCGCAACATCGTTGTCATTAACGACGAGGCGCACCACGCATGGCGCATACCCGCCGAATCGAAGGTAAAAGGGGTGAAAAAGGAGGATATCGAGGAGGCGACCATTTGGGTAAGCGGACTCGATAGGATTCACAGGACACGGGGAATATTGACTTGCTACGATTTTTCCGCAACACCCTTTGCCCCCACGGGGAAACAGACCACCGAAGAATCCCTTTATGATTGGATAGTGAGCGACTTCGGTTTGAATGACGCAATTGAATCGGGACTCGTTAAGACGCCGCGAGTCGTTGTAAGAGATGACAGCATACAACCTAAATACAAATCCCGTCTATATCATATTTATAATGACCCTGAAGTTAAGGATGATCTTAACCTCAAGGCGGATGAGACCGTGCCGTTGCCTGACCTCGTGACGAACGCGTACTATCTCCTGGGCCAGGATTGGCGTGAGACAAAAATCACATGGGAAAAGGCGAAATATGACACGCCCCCCGTTATGATTACCGTTGCAAACAGGACGGAGACCGCGGCCCGTGTAAATTTTTCCTTCGTCCATAAAAGGATAAAAATCGACGAGCTCTGCGATCCCGACAAGCTCCTCCATATCGATTCCAAGGTGCTTGAAAAAGCGGAGATGCAAGAGGAGCCTTCTGTTGATTTGGAAGAAGTGCTTGATTCAGAGATGGATGATGAAGAAGAGACAACAACCAAGAAGCTCTCAAAGAAAGACTACGGGGAACAATTGAGGGAAACGGTTGATACGGTTGGCAAGAAGGGGAAGCGTGGAGAGAAGGTACAAAACGTTATTTCCGTTGGTATGCTCTCTGAGGGATGGGATGCTAAGACCGTTACCCACATTATGGGATTGCGGGCCTTCTCAAGCCAGTTACTCTGCGAGCAGGTTGTGGGGAGAGGTCTTAGAAGGACCTCCTATGATGTGAATCCAGAAACCGGTTTATTTGAGGCCGATTACGTTAATATCTTCGGCATTCCATTTACCTTTCTACCACATGAGTCGGTTGATGGACCCCCAAAAAAAATAAAGGTAAAACAAAGAATAGAACCAGTCGATAAGAAAAAGGAATTTGAGATTACCTTCCCAAATATTATTCGCATCGACTATACCTATAAGCCTAAACTTACTCTTGATCTAAATAAGGTCGAACCGCTAACGCTGAATGCCTATGAAACGGTTAAACTGGCTGAATTGGCGCCAGTAATAGATGGGAAGCCCGATTTTTCAAAGCTATCCGAGATTGACCTTGAAGGTCTCGTAAAAGAATTTCGTTTTCAAAAGATTGTTTTTGAGACTTCAAGAGACGTTTACGAGGATATGAAAACAAAATGGCAGGGGAATAAAGAATATCTTCTCGCCCAGATAATAAAAATTGTTGAGCAGTTCATAGAGTCGGACAAAATTCAATTTGAACCGCAATTATTCTACAGAGACGAGCTAAAGAGACGCCTGCTCCTGACTCTCAATATGAGTAAAATAGTCCACCATATATGGTCATCGATTAAGTTCGAAAACTCCGAAACGATCGTTCCGATATTTGATAGTAACAGGCCAATTCGTTCAACAGAAGATATGCAGACATGGTATACGGGTAAGCCATGTGAGTATCCCATGAAGTCTCACATCAATTTATGCGTCTTAGATAGTACTTGGGAGGCGAGCGAGGCATTTGAATTGGACAGGAATAAAAACGTGGCGGCCTGGGTAAAAAACGACCATCTTGGTTTCCAGATATATTACATCTTTAAAGGTGTTGTGAGGAAGTATTTCCCCGACTTTATTATTAAGCTCAATGACGATTCCTTTCTTGTGTTAGAAGTCAAAGGCGAAGAAAAACAAGAGGATGTTACCAAAAGACAGTTTCTCGAAGAATGGGTAAAGGCCGTAAATCAACAAGGTGGTTTTGGAAAGTGGAGGAGCGCTGTTTCACGGAATCCCGCGGATGTGGCGGGGATTATTGATGAAATAGTTGGGAAAAATAAATAAAGGGTTTACCGATGCCCCGTCACCGAAGTCTAAATCTCCAAAAATTTGTAGATTCAATTCCTGACACCCTAATCGAGGAATATTTTAAACAAATATTTGGTTCTTCCTTTCCTTTGTTTTTTAACTCCTTTGATTACGACTCAATTATTAAGTCACTGGATGCGCTCCATGACGAAGAACAGAAAAACAACATTCTCGAAGATTTTACCCATATTAACGACATCTGCGAAAATGTGATGAATTTTTTAGTAAAGGCCATTAAAGAATACAACATTGAAACTACTGGTGAGGAAAAAAGACAAGAGCTTGCCATGAATATGTTTCTTCATCACAAAGAAGCATTCAACTATGCTTATGATTACTATTGCCTTTTCAATGCTTCCAGTAAGATGAGCCACCATAACATTACTGCAGATAATTTCGAAATTACACCTGAAAAAATAAATAAGTTTAAAAACAAGGTACAGAAGTTCTATTCCGATTTGGCAAAGGGGAAAGAATGCATAATACGACACTATGATGAAGAAGACCAGACTGTTATCGTATTCATCCACGGCTCTTACAATCAGTCAAAAGTGATATGGCAAGGTAAAGAAGTAAAGACCGTATTTTACAGACCTGCTTATGAAGACATTCTTCAGTTCAATAAAAATACATCTATTCTTTCTATAAAAGCTTCTTACCAAAAGGACAAACTGAATTATATCAGCACCTTTACTGAAGAGATCCTGGGAGATAAAAGACAGGCAGATCGTCCCGACAGGGATGTGACTTATACTCTTGAGCCTCTCCAAAACGGGACATTCAGTTTTGTAGGAAATGATGTTATTACATCCATAACACTTTTAGAGGTCAAACTTGCGATTAGGGGTATCACTAATCCGGCGATTGTTATTAAATCCTCTAATATAATAAAGACACTCGAAGAGGACCTTAGCGGAGTAACCTTAAGTTCTGGAGATTTGGTACACGCTAAGTTCAGGTTCATACTAGAAGTTAATGGAAAGCAAAGAAAGATTACGTTTGAAATTACACCTCCCAATGTTACAGACCTTACTAAAAAGAAGTATGCCGATATAGTAGGAGATTACCTAAAAGAAAACGGAGTAAAATTGGCATGATTAAGTATCTCCTGCAAGAAATGGAAAAGAGCCCTAACCCTCTTTTTACTAAAAGAGAACTTCTCGCTATATCTATTGAAGGCTTTAAAGATTTTACTGAAAGAAAAATCTTGAACTACTGCAGACCGTCCGAAACTGAAATGGAAAATTTAAGATTACCACGTTGTCAGCACGGCTGTCAGTTGACAGTAATCCAACATGATGGTGCTTTTGAAGCCGTATGTCTTGACCACCCGGAAGAGGACCCGATTCTCATTGAAAGAGAAAATCTCAACAGATACATTTTATCCACGGATATGTTGCTGACTCAACTGCGTTCTGCAAACATGATCAATGGAGACCTCCACAGAATTAGCGGGGGATTTTTTAATATCGGCCACAAGTTCTACAACGAAAGCCGTGTTGGTTTTATCTTTATCCCTAATATAGGCAATGGAGAGCTTGTAAAACTTAAAGGTTTAAAACATCTCTGTGATGAAGATGACGTGATTATTGTATTTACACCAGCTTCAGGGATTGAAGATGTATCCCTGAAAAATATTCTTCGACATGAAAAGATTGTTCAAGTATCTCTGTATGAATATATCAATACAAAGACGTTTGAACTTCCTATTGAGAAATTTGTATCAGGACTTCTTAAGCCAAAAGCGAAAGAAGAGAGATTAATTGTGGAGCTTTCTGGGGAACAAAGATTGGACTACGAAAAATTTGACTATCTATGTTATGACAAGGTCCATATTCTCGGCACGATTCCGATGAAGTGGAATAATCTAATTACCATAAACGAAAACAAGATAAACATTGGAGACTATCTTTTCATCCTTTTCTTGAGATTTGTGGTCGAGTTAAAAAAAGGAAACGGAGGCTGGTTAAATATCTACGATTTGGAGTCTGAAGGAATAATTACAGATTCAATGAGATATCAAATATACAGCAACCTAAGAACAACCGTTCAAGGTAGTCTTATTGAAAGGAATGGGCAGAAGTTTATTCAGAGTGATGGATCAAAGCATTACCGTATCTCCACTCATCCTGATCTGATCACCTACAACAAGAAAAAACTTCTCTTACATCAGGATAAAAAAATAAAGGATATTATCATGGAATTATTGTAATAATAGTAATGCGGGTTCAACTCTTTAGTGCAACAGGTTGATTAAAGAATACTTCTATAGGCGTCTTAAAATCAAGACACTTTCTTGGCCTGTT
>JAFGIX010000089.1 GCA_016929395.1 Candidatus Zymogenus saltonus | reverse complement strand
GACAAATTCGTTTGTCCGAGCGGCTCCCCGCCCCACCCACCACCGTCATTCCCAACCCCCCTGTCATGCCCGCCCCCTCCCTTGTCATTCCCGCGCAAGCGGGAATCCAGACCTATTCCTCCCCTAAGCAAACAACAATTTTCCTCCCCCCACCGCCGTCATGACGAAAAATCGTACAAAACAAAAACGTTGACAATTACGATACATATTTGATAATAATTGACGTATCTCTAATCGACCCGTTAACGTAATACCCAATCCGGCCGGAAAAAACGCACGCCCCGGTGCGCGTTCAAAAAATGGGGTTGAGAAGAACGATCTAATCTTTAAATCAACGGTTTTTCAAACTTGCAAAAGGTGTAATCCTTAAAAAGTGAGTTTTTGAGATGTGTGATTATAAAATTCGATATTTAGCTTATAAATGCCCTCATCCCGATTATGGACCGGGGAAGGATGAAGAAAAAACCTTCTGTATCTTCCACAACGACAGGGAAGATAAGGATTTAGAGAAGTTTTATAAAGGATTCGAAAAGCTCTATAAATCGGGGAAACACGATTTCCGGGGTTTCATATTTCCGGTACGTTTCGATTTTAATAAATTGAAAGAGGAAACCGGAGATCTTGAGTTTAAAGAGGCCGGCTTCGTGAGGGCGATATTCTCGGAAAAGGCCGACTTCTCGGGGGCGACATTCTCGGGAGGGGCCAACTTCTGGGGGGCGACATTCTCGGGAGGGGCCTACTTCGTGGGGGCGACATTTTCGGGAGAGGCCTATTTCGTGGTGGCGACATTCTTGGGAGAGGCCTATTTCGTGGGGGCGACATTCTTGGAAAAGAGTAAGGTCATTTTTCAAGGAAAGACTTTCGAAGACGGCGCAACGGCACACTTTATCAACCTGAAGATCGAAAAGGACGCTGACCTGACTTTTGACGGCATCAATCTAAATCGGGCAAGATTTATCGGAACCGACCTCGAAAATATAAACTTCAAGGAAATATCGTGGCAAAAATCGGGACGGCTTGTAAAGAGAAACATGTTATATGATGAGACTTTCCAATTAGGCCCTTTTGAAAGTCTATCTATAAAGTTAAAAAAGTTATTGAAAAAAGAGGGGGAATTTTTTCGAGAAAAGGGCAACCACTACGAAGTCAAGCGTCTATATAATTTACTCCGTATAAATTATGAAAAAACCGGGAGATACCATGAGGCTGGAGACTTCTTCGTAGGCGCAATGGAGATGCGAATGAAGGGGACAAGGGAGGGTATACTTACCAAATTTATCCTGTTTTTATACAAACTCATCTCCCTTTATGGCGAAAGACCTATAAGAGCATTTTTATTGTTATTTATCTTACCATTTTTCTTTTCTTCATTTTACTTACTTTCAGGTTTAAACTCTTCCGGTAAAGAAGTAAATTATGACTTGGTTTTTTCACTGCGTAATTTCGGATCTACTTTCTGGAATGATTTTCTTCAGGCTTTAAAATACAGCCTATCGGTCATGACACTGCGTAGATTTGAAACAAACGGAATTATACCAACAGACTCAACATTTTTTATAAGTATTTTTGAATTGATTTTCGGAGCCACCCTACTCTCCCTCTTCGTCCTCGCCATGAACCGCAAGTTCAGGAGGACGAAGAACTAAAAATCAGACCAGCCCCTCCTCCTTTAGCCACTTCCCCACCCGGCGCATCCCCTCGTCGAGGTCCACCTTTGGTTTGTATCCCAATATCGATTTCGCCTTCTCTATCGAGACGCCGGCGCCGGAGGTCAGTATCCCCACGTTCATGGGGGTGAGGACCGGCGTTATCCCAAAAAGCGAGTAGAGTAAGTACATCGCCCAGCCGGCGGTTATGGCGGCAAACTTCGGGAGGTTCTTGGCCTCCGCCGGATAGCCGGCGCAGTGCGCAAGCATGGTAAAATATTCTTTCCATGTTGTGTCGTCCTTGCCGTCGCTTATGATGAATATCTCGCCCTTCGCCCTGTCGCTCTTTGCGGCGAGTATGACCGCATCGATCAGGTTATCCACGTATATGTGCCAGCAGTGCCCCCTTCCCCCGTCGATGTAGATCATCTTTCCCGCCTTCATCCTCTCCAGCGGCCTCAAGACCCAGTTGGTGGAACCGGGGCCGTAGACGACCGACGGCCTCACCACAACGCCGTCAAGGCCCTTTTCGGCGCATCTATCGAGGATCATCTTCTCCGCGATCCCCTTGGTTATCCCGTATACGCCCCCCGTATTCGAGTAAGGGGCGGTCTCGTCGGTGACCGTAATCCTCTTCATGCCGGTGACGGCGTTGGTGCTCATATATACAAGGCGCCCCCTTTTGTTCCCGCCGGTCTCCTCCCATGCGTCAAGGAGCGCCTTAGTGCCGCCCACGTTGACATTGTAAAACTCCCTCTTCGGGCCGTAGTCGCCCACCCGCGCCGCCAGGTGAAACAGGAAGTCCGCCCCGTCAACGCCCCTTATCAGCGCCTCCCTGTCAGAGACATCGCCCCCGATTATCTCGACTGAGTCCCCAAAAAGTCCTTTCGCCTTTTCGGCGTTACGGGCGAGGAGGCGAACCGTGTGTCCCATATCAATAAGCCTCCTTACGAGATACCGCCCAATAAATCCCGTCCCCCCCGTTACAAATGATACTTCAGTCACTGTTTTATTCCATTAATTGATTCTTGTAAAAAGTGCGTTTTTTCCCGACTTTTCTACCATTTTATCGGAGCGATGTCAAACCTCATTAGAGTTTATTTCATACACCCGATCCGAGGCCCGCTTTCTTTCATAATCCCTCCAGCAGCGTCCGGTTACATCGGTATTCTATTGATTTTTTCCGAAAAATATGATAACAGTGATCAAAAATCTCTGAAGACATTGGAACAGAACAGAAGGGAAGATATATGAAAAAGCTATCGGGAAAGGCGGTTATCGCTCAGGGTGGCGGGCCGACGGCGGTGATCAATCAGTCTCTGGTGGGGGCGGTCCTTCAGGCGAGAAGGTATCCCCAGATCACGAACTTCTACGGCGCCCTGGGGGGAGTGGTGGGGCTTATGGAGGAGGACTTTGTCGACCTGACCCAGGCCTCGACCCACAACCTCGAGGTGGTGGCGGGAACCCCGGGAGCGGGGATACTCTCCTCGAGGCACAAACCCAACGTGGAGGACTGTTTGAGGATATTCGAGGTCTTAAAGGTCCACGGAATTCGATATTTCTTTTTCATCGGGGGAAATGACAGCGCCGAGACGTGCAGGATAGTAAACGAGAACGCCGAGAGGGAGGGCTACGAGCTCAGGGTAATCCACATTCCAAAAACGATAGACAACGACATCCTTATCACCGACCATTGCCCCGGATACGGCTCCGCGGCGAAGTTCGTCGCCCAGGCCTTCGCCGGCGCCAATATGGACAACAGGAGCCTCCCAGGCGTCTATATCGGCGTGGTGATGGGAAGGCACGCAGGATTTTTGACGGCGTCCTCTATCTTCGCCAAAAAATACGATGACGACGGCCCCCACCTCATATACCTGCCGGAGAAGCCCTTCTCCCCCGACCTCTTCATAAAGGAGATAGATGAAACGATGACCAAATTTGGGAGGTGTGTCGTGGCGGTGTCGGAGGGGATCAACGATGCGGAGGAAAGCCCGATCATTACCTCCCTCGTGGACCAGGTAGAGAGGGACTCCCACGGAAACGTCCAGCTTTCGGGGCTGACGTCTCTCGGAGACGCCCTGGTGCAACTGGTAAAGACGGAGCTCAGCATAAAGCGCGTCAGGTCGGACACCTTCGGGTATCTGCAGCGCTCCTTTCTGGGCTGTGCGAGCAGCGTCGACGCCCAGGAGGCGAGGGAGGTGGGGGAGTGGGCGCTCCAGTTCGCAACATGGAACAACATCGACGGCTCCGTGGTGATCGAGAGGGTGGGAGACTACGCCGTGAGGTACGGCCTTGTGGACCTCAAGGAGGTGACCGGCGGCACAAAGAGTATGCCGGACGAGTTCATCGAGGGAGACAGCATGGTAACGACCGAGTTCAAGAACTACGCGAGGCCCCTTCTGGGCCGCGTCCCGGATTACGAGAGGATCCACGCCCCCATGGTCGATAAGATAATGAAGGAATAAGGGGAGAACAGAAAGTGAAGCTTCTTCGTCACATCGCGGGATTTACGATTGGTTTTACCATCTTTATGCTCGCCGTCCCCATCGCAATAATCTACGTCTCGGGAATTATTGATACGACGCTTTCCTTCGCCAGTTTTTCCGGCTCCGCAGTCCGCCTCTTTTTTGCGGTGCCGCTGTTTGCAATCGGGGTTTTCTACGCCCTCTGGTCAAACTTCTTCTTGTTTGATAGGGGAAGGGGAGGGCCGGCGGACGGTTTCGGCGTCGCCGTAAGCCCGAGGAGTGAAAGGCTGGTCACCACAGGCCCCTACAGAAATACGAGAAACCCGATGGTCTTCGGGGCGTTCTCCGCCTATTTCTCCATAGCGATCTACATCGGATCGATAGGGGGACTGATCCTCCTTTCCTGCTTTGCCGCTTTAGTACCCCTGTATCTGAAGAAGTTCGAGGAGACGAGGCTCGTCGCCGACTTCGGGGAAGAATACGAGGAGTACCGAAGGCGGGTTTCGATGATCGTACCCGCACTTATTAAGAAAAAACAATAGAACTACTAATATGAGACCACTTGATTACATTACAATTAAGGGCTTTAAATCTATAAAAGATTTAGATAGATTTAAGCTTAATCAACTCAACGTACTTATTGGTGCAAACGGCTCAGGTAAATCAAATTTTATAAAGGTATTTACACTTTTGAACAATCTCGTAGAAGGAAAACTACAGGAGTTTGTAGGTCGAGAAGGGGGAGCCGATAATATTCTTTTTTTTGGCCAAAAACATACAGAAGAACTTGGAATTAAACTAGAATTTGGTATAAACGCCTATGAGTGCATTCTTATTCCTGATAAAGCAGATAAACTCATTTTTAAAGATGAGATATGCTATATACATGATAAAAAGCAATATAAACGACCTTACGATATAAAAATAGGTCACGGACATAACGAGTCGAGATTATCCGAAGTGTCAAAAAGAGCGCGAATTGCGAAGTATGTTTATGACGATTTAAAGGACTGGATTGTCTATCATTATCATTTTCATGACACAAGCACAGATGCAAAGGTAAGACTAACCTGTGATATTAATGACAACAAATTCTTAAGACCGGATGCGTCTAACCTTGCGGCCTTTCTATATTTTCACAAGAAAAGACATCCAACAAACTACAAAAACATAGTTGATACAATAAAACTTGTAGCCCCTTTTTTCGAGGATTTTATGCTTGAGCCAGATCGCCTAAATACAGAAAAGATCAGACTCGAATGGAAACATATGGCATCTGACAAATATTTTAATGCCTCTACACTATCAGATGGTACACTTAGATTTATCTGTCTTGCCACACTTTTTTTGCAAAAAAGGCCTCCAAGGACCATATTTTTAGATGAACCAGAGCTCGGACTTCATCCTTACGCCATAAATATTTTATCAGAGATGATGAAAAGCGTTTTAAAAAAGACTCAGATTATAGTATCCACCCAATCTGTCACTTTCGTCAATCAATTTGATCTTGAAGATGTTGTCGTAGTAGATCTTGATAATGAAGAATCGAAGTTTAAAAGGCTTACAACGAATGACATGAAAGAATGGTTAGATGAGTATGGTCTAGGTGATCTCTGGGAAAAAAACCTGCTCGGAGGGAGGCCTTAGAATTTGAAAAGGATCCTTATATTAGTTGAAGGTCTAACTGAAGAAAAATTTGTGAAATCAATCTTATCACCTCATCTAGAAGATTTCGGAATAACACCAATACCTACAATTATAACTACAAAAGTTGTCAAAACAGGCAAAAATTTCAAAGGAGGTTTCAGAACATACAACAAAATCCAGAAAGAGCTGAAAATATTGCTAAATGATAGAGAAGCAATGGCAGTTACCACAATGATTGACTACTATGCACTCCCAAACGATTTTCCTTGGGAAAGGAGACCAGACAAAAGTGTTAGTTGTTATACAAAAATCAAGCTGGCCGAAGAAAATTTCAAATCAAATATTGATAATAGAAAATTTATTCCATATCTTCAGTTACACGAGTTTGAAAGTATTTTATTTTCTTCTCCCGATGCCATTGCAAGACCTTTTGAAGGAGAAGGTAAACATAAACAAATTTTGAAAGAACTAGAAAATACTGTAAGGAATTTTAGAGGACCTGAAGAGATAAATGATGACCCAAATACCTGTCCGTCTAAAAGAATAGTAAATATTGTGGGAGAATATAGAAAGCCCTTACATGGACCAACAATTGCGAGAAACATTGGTCTTAATATTATTAGGTCAAAATGTCCCCATTTCAACGATTGGGTGAAAAAGCTTGAGTCATTATCAACATAATACTAATACACCTATATCTTGCTGAAGCCAATATTTTAGGGCCGGCAATCAAAACCCGCCTCTTAGGCCTCCTCTTCAACGTCGTTCGGGAGTTCTCCTGCATGGCCCCCCAGCGAGGGCCTTTACAATTTCCACGATCGGGATAAATCTGGAACAAATAGGCATTGCTTCGGCGGGAACACTTTTTAGATGAAAAAAACCTTCGACGACGCGTTTAGGCTCATACCGCTTTTCGACGGCCTACCGATCCTATTCCATTGTCGGCTGGTCTCTTCCGAAGGCAGGGGGCAAAGTGGTAGATGACTGAAGGAGGGGGGAAATCGAAGAAGTGGTTCGTCTATATCCTCAGGTGTTCCGACGACACCCTCTACTGCGGGGTGACCACCGATGTCGAAAGGAGGGTAAAAGAGCACAACAGCGGCACGGCTTCAAGATACACGAGGTCGAGGAGACCGGTCACGCTTAAGGGATACGCCGCCTTTCCCGACAGGGGGACGGCCCAGAGGATGGAACACGCCGTTAAAAGGAGGCCTTCCGGGGAAAAGCTCCGTTTTTTGGAGGAGATCGGCGAGAGAGATTAAAATAGATTTTACTTTTTTACGATTACCCCTCCCTTTAAAATACCTCTATTCAATGTCGATATCTTATGTCTGAACAGACCCAAAGGAGCGATAAAAAGGGAACCCAGTATCCAGCATTTGGCGGGTCAGATTTTCAACACAATTCTTGAACGGCGCGGACGATGCCGCAATTTTGGAGATTCAAGGTTTTACCACAACAGGCATTTCAAGAGACAATCCCTCGGAGATTTACTCAATCGGCAGGAGCTCGTGGCGGCAGCTCTTGTCTCCCATCGCCTTACACTTCGTCTCTATACTTCTTTTATCTTCCACCCCGGCCCACTTCGCAAGCCCGTCTATTATATCGTTCACGAAGGTACATACGGGGACCTTGTCCTTGACATTGAGGCAGGCCGTGCACATCTCGTTGTCGAACACTATGTTTCCCCCCTCGTTAGTAACCTTCCCCCTCCCCGATCCCATAACGTATATTTCCAGCGCCTTTAAAAGCCTCTCCTCTTTTTTAAAATCCTTCAGCGAGTTAAGAACGCCCGAGTCGATAATCCGCTTTGCCGTGGCGTCCCCTACCTGGCGCATTATGGCCTTGGAGCCCTTCAGACCTATAATTGTGTAGATGCTTGATATTATGGCGGCGTACTCCTCATCCGTAAAATTTTTATCAAAGGAATAATCCGGTTTGTCATTGATAAGTCGGGACATATTTCCGAAGTTTAAAAGCGCGTTCTTTCCTTTTTCGCCTATCACGTCTTCGATTCCATCCAGCACGATACGAACAACAGCATTGGCTACAGTCTTTTCGCTCATTTAGTACCCCCTCAATATATTAAAATTTTGGCACAATAAACACCAAGGGGGTATAAATGTCAAGCATTATCGCCTATATGTATATGTGTTAAGTATTTTTATGCATAGAATGAGTTTTGTGTTTTTATGTATGCTTTCCATTTCGACTGAATAAATATTGTATTTATTACCCTCACCTTTGGTAATGAGATTTCCCCTTAAATTTTATACCTGCCCGACAATATACGAAAGCATACCATCTATATATAATTGTTAAATTTAATGGCGCAACGACAGAATTTATTGGAGCTTTTTTAAATAAATCTCGATCTATCTCATTTCTTAGGCAGAAGCTCGTGCCGGCAGGTATCGTCACCCATCGCCTTGCACTTTGTCTCTACGGTGATTTTCCCCTCAATACCGGCCCATGCCGCCAGTCCATCGATGATACCGTTTACTATGGTACATATGGGGACCTTATCTTTGATATTGAGGCAGACCGTACACAAATTGTTATCGTAGACTATTGTATCCCCATCCATAAAGGCCTTTCCCCTTCCCGACGCCATAACGTAGATCTCCAGCGCCTTTAAGAGCCTCTCCTCTCCTTTGAATTCCTTAAGGGAGTCGTACACGCCAGAAGCAACCGCTCTTTTTGCCGTTGCGGATCCCACCTGTCGCAATATGGCCTTTGTTCCCTTGGAACCGAGTATTGTATGGAAGCTCGATGTTATGGCGGCGTAGTCTTCATCGGTAAAGTTCTTTTCCATATTGAATTCAGGCTTGTTATCCACAAGATGAGACATCTTGCCGAAGTTCAACAGCGCGTTCAAGCCGTTTCTCCCCAATACGTCCTCGGCGCCGTCAAGTACCACCCGTACGACCGCGTTGGTTACGGTTTTCTCGGTCATTTTAATCTCCCGTATTCGATTTTTTATCCATTCATCGACCCGAAGACGCTCCAATCACTTAATATCCCCCGTTCTTGGAAGCTCCCCTTTGAAATAAGGTCACTCGACAGGTAGAATCTCATAGCGACAGGTATCGTCTCCCTTAGCCTTGCATTTCGTCTCGAAGGTCCTGACCCCCTCCACCTTGGCCCACTTGATAAACTCATCAAAAATGCCGTTTATAGGTGTGCAGACAGGGCCTTTGTCCTTTACGTTCTGACATGCGGAACACTGGGGGTTGTCATATGTCAGTATCCCATCGACCTCTTCGGCCTTCCCCCTGCCAGTGGCCATTGCGAATATCCCCATCATTTTAGAGAGCTTCTCTTTAGCGGGAAGGTCCTTCAGCGACTCAAACACCCCCTTTTTAATAATGAAAACCCCCGTCGTTTTCCCTACCAGACGAAATAGCGCCTTCCCGCCCTGAGTGCCGACAACCTTATACAGGTTAGAGGTCAATGCCCCATACTCATCATCCGTGTAGTTTTTATCGAAAGAATAGTCCGGTTTGTCTTCAAGGAAATAGGTCAATCCGCCGTAATTTAGAACCGCCTTCAGGCCGTTCAATCCCATTACCTCTTCCGTGGCATCCATGATAAAACGAATTACCATATTGGAAACTGTTTTCTCAGTCATTTTTCCCTCCCGTACCTAAACCTTTATCGCGTTCTTCGGTTCCAAGATATTTTGAGCGCTGAATATCTCCGTTTTTTAAAATCCCCTCCGAAATAAAGATCACTCGACAGGTAAAATTTCATAACGACAGGTGTCGTCACCCTTCGCCTTGCACCTTGTCTCCACGGTCCTGAATCTCTTCAACCCCGCCCACTTGATAAACTCGTCAAAGGCACCGTTCAGACCGGTGCAAACCGGATTTTTGTTCTCGATGTTATTACACGCCGTACACTGGCTGTTATCGTAGGCAACCACGTCACCTACCTTCTCCGCCCTTCCCCTTCCGGTGGCCAGGGCGAAAATCTCCAACATCTTAAATATCTTTTCTTCCGGAGGAAGGTCTTTAAAGGATTCGAATATTCCCGTATCTATGGCGGATTTCCCGGAGTTTTTTCCTATGAGACGAAACAGGGCCTTGCCGCCGTCAGTGCCGAGAATTTTATACCAGTTGGAGGTCAACGCCCCGTACTGGTCATCAGTATATTTTTTGTCGAGAGAGTAATCCGGTTTGTCTTCGAGGAGGTACATCAAATTACCGTAGTTCAGAAGCGCCTTGAGGCCGTTTTCTCCCATGACTTCTTCCGTGGCATCAAGGGCGAGGCGCATAACCATGCAGGAAACGGTTTTCTCCATTATAATCGATCCCAATTAGCAAGATCTTAAGGGCATTTGCTGCCCTAAACCATTATACAATCACATTACCCTTATTTTCAAGGAAAATCGAGGGTATTGCGGCAGACATCATAATTCACACGATTCCATTGCCGGGGAGACTGCTTTCTCCAAATATCTATTTTTCTAAAAATCTTATAATTTAACACCTCTATAACCAATACAGACAGAAATTTTGCATATAAGATTCTACAAAGAAAACCGGTCTCTATTTAACTCTAATCTACTTTATCGAAAATTATCAATAGTACTTGACCTGAAGATTTTTATAAATGCAAACTTAATGCCAAGAATAGCGCCAAAACAGAGACGCCAATGAAGGAACCCTAAAAAAAGCCATGTCGTTTCAATAGCTTAGAGTTCATTAAAAAGATTTGAGAGTAATTCAAAACTCCATTTGATAAAAATGTACACTATTTTTGCATAGTATGCAAAAACAATTGGCACTTTAGTATTTATAAGGATTGTCAGTAAGAAGAAGTGATTTTTACCGTACAAGGCTTGGCGCTTTTCTTCGGGCATTAAGGAAATTTTATGCTCCCCTTGCTCAAGAAAAGACTTATAGCGGGTATTCAGATCCCGTCCGCCGTACCAGCAGATACAATTTTTACTTTTTATGAAGGCTACCCTTTTTTAAAAAATCCCCGGCCCACCAAGAAGAGGAGTGGGAAGCGGACTAAAGGGTATCGATCCTTCCTAATCAATACCCTCCAAAAGCTTACGTCATACATTAAGATCACTAAAAATAATTTGAACTCTCTCCGCAACCGCAAGGGTTATTTCCCTGCAGGACTCGATCCTATTCGACGACAGGTACTTGTTCACACTGTCAATATTGGAAAAATCGGTCTTTACGATATCGCCGCACCTTGTGCTTCCATACCTGTCCTTAAACCAGAGGGCCAGCTTATTTCCGACATTTATGGCCTTGTTGAACTTGTTGACGTCGTCGCCCATTGCGTCTCCTCCGGTCATCATCTTAAACATCATTGACATGACCCTTATGTAGCTGTCTTCTATCTCGCCTATCTTGGACCCCAAAGCAAGGACGCCCGCGGTCAGGGCGCTGCAGGTATCTCCCCGAAGCACAGTCCCGCCGACGAAGCCCAACGATCCCTTAAGAAGGTTTTTGTTTACGTCGATTACGCCGCCCAACTCGCCAAGGACGCAGTGGGCGCAGTGGAACTTCCGGTCTTGAAACAAACTCAGGAGCCTGTCGTAGGACTTCAGGGCCCCGGCTTCGATCTCCGATTTGAGCCTATCCAGATCCGTCCCCATTACCTCATTTGTAAGCCTTCGTCCGCTGCACATCGCCCTCAAGCATGGCGAGATGCCCCCCTCCGGGGTCTGTATCTCCCTGCAATAGATCGTTCCGTGAGTCTCCCTAAAGCGTTTTATGTATCCCCCTCCGCGGACAACGAGATCGAGGAGGCTCTCCCCCTCCCCTTCCGGCCCCTGCTTCAAACCGAGAAACATGATCGGCGATGTCACGCCGCCGCACTCCGCCCCCGTATTGCCGATACCCCCGGGAAGCCCCGATGTAAGCCTTACCATATCCTCGTAATTCCCCTTTCGATCGACCAGAAGGGTATCCATTACCGAGGGCGCGCAGTGCCCCATCCTCAGGACCGTAAGGAGGCACCTCCTGTCGAGCTTGTCGTTAATATCGACGGAGGCCTTGGAGCCAATCTCCGCCGCACCGGCAAAGACCGACGGGATACCCCCAGAGGCGACTAAGGCGGCCGAAAGCCTTCCGGCCCCCTTCAATACATCCCTTCTTGTCATACAAGACTTGCAGATTTCATCCATTTTCCTCTCCTGCAATCAGTTTGAAAAATACGACTCTTTTATATGTAAACCGACCGTTCGACAATTGGCGTTCAGGGGCGTTCGCCGAGATCATTAATGAATATGTCATTCATTATTCACCCAAAAAAATCAGCTCATCAGCTTCACTATCCCGAAGAAGTGATAATCGAGGAGGGTCTCGTATGCGTCGTCGATATCTTCACTTTTGCTGTAAAGCTTCAGTATCTCCACGACCGCGCTGTAGAGGTTGGAGTAGACGACCTTCAACAGGTCTATCTTAATCCTGCTCAAGGTTATCGTCCTCTTATCCTTCACGGTATCGATATATTGCAGGGCCGTTTCAATTATGAACTCCACCATTTCCTCCTTGAAGCCCTCATATCTCGTCCCCTCGTTTCTGTCCATCACTATTATCGTCTTGAGCCTGTTCCTTGAAAAAAAATCCTTTAGGGCGATGTCCCTTACGTTCATGGGGTCATAGTCACGCATCTCCGCAAGCTCCATGCCGTCGGCCGTCTTCATCTTGGCCCTGAACAGGGACTTCAGCTCCTCGATGAAATCGGGCGTGATCAGCGAATAGAAGAGGTCTTCCTTTCCCCTGTAGTACCGATAGATATTGCCGACCGAGACCCCCGCCTCCGCCGCAATTTCGGCCATGGTTGTGCCCCTAAAGCCCTTTCTGCCGAAGACTTCAAGGGCGGCGGCGTCGATATTCTCCCTGATCTCCTCTTTTAGCGTCTGAGCCAACTGGCCCCCCCTCCCTGACTAATAATGAATATTCTATTCACTTTTTTGGCCCCTATCAAGAACTTTTTTCCCTCGAATGATGTTTTTAACCGCTCGGCGGGAGACATGAGGAAAAGGGGTGAGATTATCGATGAGATTGAAGGGATTAAGGCTGGGCTTAAAGACCTCTAGGTTTCACCGCCCGCTCACCCCATAATGTTCCACCGGCTTGAGAGACTGAATGGTGATAGGAAATCGGTTGTTTAGACGAGTTTATGAGTCCCCCAGCCCAGGGTATTGTCCCCAATCCATAATTACAAACATACAGAGGGGGGTAAAGCAGAAGTTGGGCTGCAATCTCAATGATCGGCCGATGAAAAACAGTACCGTTTCATATAGTCAACCGCCGTAATCGAGGAGCCCGGTGTGCATTATAAGCTTCCAGCCGTCTTCCGTCTTCGTATAGACCTTGCAGCTTCTCCCCACCCAGCGCATATCCTCCTTCGTCATTTTATGACGCCACAGGGTATCGACGTCGACCACGGCAAACGCCCCGTCCCCCTCCGCCGAAACCTCGATGCGAAGCGTCTCGCGTCTGTTGTGAACGAGATCGTAGTTGTCAAACAGGGCCTGCCACCCGTCCCGCCACCTTCTTTGGTCATACTTCCCCTGCACAAGCACCCAGGTCATCGGGTCGTGGGAGCGGCTGTCCGGCGGCCACGGCCAGACCATCGCCGGGTGGAATATGGAGACCAGCAGTTCCGCGTCCTTGTTGTCCCAGGCCTCGGTCTCCCGATCAACCATCGCCTGAATATCCTCGAGAACTCTTACCCTCAAATCACTATTCATAAGCCGCCTTCAGCCTATCCGAGGGTTTTTATTGAATCCCTTCATTATCAAAGCCGACATCCCCCCGGCTCCGTTCTCCAAAGGTCTTGCTTGAAAATTACGCTTTAAAAACTCCCGACAATCCCTAACAGCCCCTGGAGTAAAACCAGACATTTACATTTCCGGTCTTTGAATAGGCCTTGATCCATCCGACCTTGACGACCTTCGTCTCGGCGGCCTCGCAGGGGCTCGGGGACAATATCTCGATCTTGAGCCACAGCTCCGGGCCAACCTGCTTCGAGTCGACCATCCTGACATCGGTATCCGGCGATGTAAAGTATTCATAAGTCCCGGAGTCCTTCGGCTCTTTCGATATCCTTCCGTCCCAGTCATCGGTTAGATAGGTCAAGGAATTGGTAAGGAGCTTCTGAAGCGAGCGAAACTCCACGACATCCGCCGGAGAGATCCAACCCGTCTTTTTGACCCCGTCCAAAATGAAGCTTGCAAGGTACCATCCTTCAGTCTCTTTATAGGTCTCCAAAGACTGAAAATAGTAATCGTGCTCCCTGATTATCAGATACTTCGGATCGCTTATCTCCGCAATCACCTTGGATTTTGAATCGGGCTCCGAGTAAAATTTCAAGGGCCCGGGTTTATGAGCTGATTCGGTTAAAGCCAACATCTCATTTAGTTGGTGAACTTCCAGCAAACCAATTATACAAAGCCTTTCCGATTCATCCGGCATCACCTCGCTCTCGATGGGAACGCTCACCCCTTTGTCCAGCTCCAGATAACCGCCAAATACATAACCATTAGTCTCAAAACAGTAGATGTTATACCAGGGGGCATTTGTCCCGCCGATGGTCTCCGAGAAATCGGTCTTGAAAAGGGCTTCTACCCTCTCCCCCTTGTTCAGCTCGCCGATTATCCGGGCCTTGACGCTCGGCGCCTTGCGGACCCTGAGGTTGTCCCCGGTTATCGTCCCGTTCTCCTTTGCAACCACGCCCAAGGCGAAGATGCCGATCAGGACCGCGACTGCTGTTACTATCTTATAGCCTTTCATGATACGCCTCCCTTAAAATCCCCTTTTTTTATGAAACGACCAACGGCTGCAAAATAGAGTAAGGAGTTCCACTATTCAAGACGTGAATTACAGGTTGTGCCTATAAGACTTTTCCGGCCTTAAAATTTCCTTGAATATCTCCTCTTGCCACTGTATATACGAAAAACGTCACTATAAAGGCTTTTTTCTCATCACTCTTCTTTTCCCCTTACCTTCCCGAACGCCCGGCTCAAACAATATTCTTCTATCCCTATCATCTTTGAAATGAACTGAAGCATTTAGAGTAATTGAAGATTGGCAAAATTCCGTCAAAGCATATATATTCCTTTAGGAAAAAAACTTATTTAACTCCTGTATCCTTTTGGCCAATTTTTCTGTACTCTCTATAGCCTCTCCATCTTCTTTTACTTTTCCAATGTCAAAGGCAATAGCGGTTACACCCCTGTTAGCAACTATCATATCGTGTTTAAGGAAAAAGGAATTAATTGCATTTATAGCGCTCTCTAAACCATACTTTCTCCCAACAACCAAGGCTCCCCCGATCTTGTTTTTCAAATTCCCTCTTAAGGGCCATGTTCTGTCCATAAATACTTTCATCTGACCTGAAACGTTATTGAAAAAAACGGGACTGCCAAGGACAATAACCTGGCTTTTGAGTAATTTTTCGGCAATTTTAGTCATATCGTCCTCGATAGTACAGACTCCTTTTTCAATGCAGGCGCCACAGTAAGAACAGTATTCAATCTGATAATCAGATAACCTGATAAAATCACCTCCGGTTATAGACTGGCACAACTTAAGCAAGTAATCCGTATTTCCGTTCTTTCGCGGGCTTCCTGATATATATAAAACTCTCATTCGATTTTAATATAGTTGAGTTTTTATTTGCTTCTCATCCCATCTTTCCCCTCACCTCTCCGAAGACCTCCCCCAGAATCCTCCACACCTTCTCGTGATCCTGACACTTGTGGTTCATGAAGGCGAACCCGTTGTAGGCCCAGGCTGCGATATTTTTGCACCCCTCCTCCGCCATGATCCGAACCGCCGTCCTTACCTCCTCCTCCCTCCCCTCGAAGATCATGAAGGCCTGCACCCACATCTGGGCCTCCTTTTTCTTATCCCTGCAGATTTCCATGACCCGCCGCGTGGCCCCCCGAACATACTCTTCGAGGGGCTTGTTGAATATCATCCAGTAGGGATCGGTGCCGAAGATGTCCATGCCCGGTATCCCGGCCAGAAGCTCCCAGTTGGATATGCCGGTGATCGGGTTTTCCTCAGGGAGGACGCAGACGGCGTTTTTCATCCCCCTGCTCTTGACGTAGTCGGTGAGCTCCGTCAACATCTCCGTTATCGTGTCGTCCCGAAACCGAATTACATCCTCGTCCATTACGCTCGGCATATCCCTCTTGAATCGCTTCCTGAAGAGCTCCTTGCACCTCTCGCAGGCGCAGGCCCACTCGTCCCCCTTTCCGGCACCAGACATAACTTCAACCTTGAAGTGATAATGGGGCTCGTCCCAGAAGACTATCTCCGCGCCGGTCTGGGCGGCGGAGTCTATCCAGAACTTCATGTAATCCCTGAAGGGGGCGCTGTTCATGCAGATGATCGGGGCGTGGCGACCGTCGGCGGTCCTTTGGCACTGGTCCGGGTGCTCCGCCACGTAGTGGGAGTAAGGCTCCGGGCCGCCGAAGACCCTCCCCAGACCCCAGGGATTGATGTAGACCTCAAGCCCCTCCTCCTTGGATAGCCTTACGATCTCCCGCATCACGATGGAGTTGAAGTTCAGGTCGTATTCGCTGTAGGTATGGACAACGAAGCTGCAGTTCTTATCTACCATGTCCTTCAGGTCGCGAAGGACGTGTTTGGGGTTTCTGGTCTCGAAGTAGGCCACGCCGGTCTTCATTTAGCCCTCCCTGTAGATATTCTGAAGTATATTGAAATAAAAGTGAATTATGAAGCGAATCATAAAGGCCGCAAAGGCCCGATCTTTTTATCTGTGAGAAGTCCGCCCCTGACGCAAAAATTGCAAAAAACCTATCGTATTTCGGCGGTGCCGTTAAATGGGGAAAATCATTAGGATAAAAAAAGCCTCATTCCTCTTTCTTGGTCAGCGCCTCCTTCAGCTCATCCATAGTTATGAATCCTTTGTTTATTAGGAGCTTGACCACCGCCTTCCAGAGCTTCAGCTCCTTCAGCATCATCTCGTAATTCATCTTCAGCTGGTCATTACCGGAGCCTTCTTCCTGGGTTTTTTCCAGCTCCTTTTTCTCCTCACTGTTCAGCACAATCCGAATCTCTTCCCCCCCCTGTATAATCGTCATCTCACCCGTATCCGTGTCATCTTCCAGAGAAATGCTGATGGCGCCGACAGGTCTTGTCCTAACATTATAGTATTTCAACAGGGCGGCCTGTATATCGCTCTCTTTTGCCAGCACCGGGTTTATCTTGTACCCGGCGGTGAACTGCAGTTCTTCAATGGCATTCAGATCCACCGGATTGGACATAACCACAAAAAGGGTCTTTCCCTTCTTCGTCTGCTCAAGCCTCAAAGGAACAGCGGTATATCTCTCGGCCATCTCGCCGGATACGAGCCTTATGATGCTGGGGGGTATTTCCATCTTGCCGAGATCCACGACCGGAAGCCCGTAATGGTATCTCAAGGCCGCCAGGAGCTTATTCTCCGAGAGGATATTCAGGGCGACGAGCGCCTGTCCTATTTTGCAGCCGTACTGATTCTGGTATCTCAAAGCCCTTTGGATGTCCTCTTCGCTGACGATATTGTTTTCTATCAGAAGTTCCCCAAGCCGCTTTTTTTGTTCCGCCATTGTTTTATCCCCTTCTTATCCTCGGATCGGTTAAGCCGTAAGATACGTCCGCAAGGAGGTTTCCGATTAATGTCAGCACGGCGCCGATTACCAGAATCCCCATCACCACCGGGTAATCCCTGGAGAGGACGCTGGCATAAAACAACCTCCCCATGCCGTATATGGAAAATATGCTCTCGAAGATGACGCTCCCGCCGATAAGTCCGGGGACGGAAAGCCCTAGGATCGTTATCACCGGCATCAGGGCGTTTCTCATGGCGTGTTTGTAGATGACCACCCTCTCCGGCAGCCCCTTGGCCCGGGCGGTCGTAATGTAGTCCTGGCGGATTACCTCGAGCATGTTGCTCCTCATGTACCGCGAAAGCCCGGCAAGGCCGCCGAAGGCGGAGAGGACAACCGGCATCAAAAGGTGCTTGGCAACGTCCCAGACCTTGCCCATCGGCGACAGATAATCGTACATGACCGACTTCACCCCGGAGATCGGAAGCCACTCGAGCTGAATCCCGAACCATCGCATCATCAAGAGCGCCAGCCAGAAGGTGGGGACGGCAAAGCCGATGAAGACGAAGACGGTCGCCGCCTTGTCGAAAAAGCTGTTCTGGTGGGTCGCCGAGTAGATCCCTATGGGGATTGCCACCGCCATGATGAGAAGTATCGAGAGGATATTGATCGATATGGTGATCGGGATTGTCTCCTTGATCTTGTCTATGACCGGCCTCCTGTCCGGGGCGAAGGAGTTTCCGAAATCCAGCACCACAATCCTCTTGATCCAGTTATAATACTGCACGTGAACCGGCTTGTCCAGCCCGTAAAGCTTTCTCATCTTCTCCTTCGCCTCCGGGGTCACGTCCGGGTTCAGGCTCGTGGCGAGATCGGTCGGCTCTCCCGGGGCCAGGTGGATTACCGCAAAGGAGATGATCGTAATCCCGAACAGTATCGGGATCATCATGATCAGCCTTTTCAGGGTGTATCTCGCCATTCTCTCCTTTCCTCATCCCTCCGCCGCAATTCGGGGCTCAAAACTACTTCAGGTTCGTGTACTTCATCATCCCCTCGGGGACGTACCACTCGTTGAAGTTGTAGCTTATCCCCGCCGGCGCCGGCTCTATCCCGTGAAAGCGGGCGTGAACCACAGGTAAAGCGTCCGGGACGTAGAGAAATACGTAGGGGGCCTCGTCGGCCAGTATCTCCTGGATCCGAAAATAGTACTTTTTCCGCTCCTCCTGATCGAAGACCCGCCTCCCCTCCTCGAGGAGCCTGTCCACCTCGTCGTTTCTGAAGTTTACATGGTTCAGTTCGTCCGGCCCGGTTTCCGACGAGTGCCAGACGTTGAAAAGGTCCGGGTCCTGGAGGATATTCCATCCCAAGATCATCGCCTCGTAGTTTCTCGTACTCACAAACTCGGATAGAAACGCCGCCCACTCGATGATCCTGATCTTCACGGTTATCCCTACCTCGGCAAGCCTCTTCTGGATGATCTCCGCCGATTTCGCCCTTAGATCGTTCCCCTGATTGGTTATGATGGTAAACTCGAACGGGACGCCGTCCTTGTCAACGAGACCGTCCCCGTCGGTGTCTTCCCAGCCAGCCTCCTTCAAGAGCTCCTTCGCCTTTTTAAGATCGTAGTCGTACCGCTCAACGTTCGGGTTATACTGCCACGTCCCGGGTTTATAGGGACCTGTGGCTATCTCTCCGAGACCCAGAAGGACCACGTCGATGATCTCCTGCTTGTCGATGGCGTAGGAGATCGCCTTCCTCACCCTCTTGTCCTTGAACTTCGGGTTGTCGAGGTTGAAGCCGAGATACGAATATGCATCGGCCAGGTATTCGTACTTCTTGAAGCTCTTCTTGAAGGACTCGTCGTCGGTCTGTCTCTCGTACTGGATCGGGGAGAGCCCCATCCAGTCGACGCCGCCCGCCTTCAGCTCCAAAAACATCGTCGCCGTATCCGGAATTATCCTGTATATGATCCGGTCTATATACGGCCTCCCCTCGAAGTAGTCGTGGTTCGAGGTCAGAACTATTTTCTCGCCGGTCTTCCACTCGATAAACTTATAGGGCCCCGTCCCCAGGGGTTTCCTCGCCAACTCCGACTTGGTTATATCCACCCCCTCGAGGATATGCTTCGGGAGGGGCTGGAGCGCCCCCCAGCTTATGAGGGCCGGGGCAAGGGGCTCCGAGTAGGTCACGGTGAAGGTGTAGGGATCTGGCGCCTTCGCCTCCTTGACCAGGAGGTATTTCCCGGCATAGGCGGTTGGGGTCTTTTCGTCTATCATCAGCTTGTAGGTGAACATGACGTCTGCTGCGGTGAAGGGCTTCCCGTCCTGCCACTTTACGTCGTCCCTCAGATGGAAGATGAAGGTGAGGTTGTCCTTCGATATCTCCCAGGACGAGGCGAGGTCGCCCACTATGTTGTAGTCCTTGTCGTACTTGACAAGCCCGTTGTAGATAAAGCCCGCCACCTCGTGGGAGGCGCTGTCGGAGGCAAGCATCGGGATAAGGTTCGAGGCATCCCCGATGGAGCCGATGATGATGGCGTCGCCGTAATGTTTTGTCACCCCACCATCGACCTTTTTCTCGACCGTCTTTGTTACCTCCACCTCGATTTTTATCTTCTGGCCGGGGTAGATCAGATCCGGGTCCTTGATTTGAGGATTCAAACTCAAGATGGAAGTCCACCTCTCGGCGTCTTTATAAATCTCTTCCGATATATCCCAGAGGCTGTCCCCCTTTTTCACCTCGTAATCCCTCGACTCGATTACGGTAATCGTCTCGGTCGTCGTCTCATTTTTACTGGATATATCCCCGTTCTTATCGATACCGGCGGGCGAATCTTCTCTCCCGCAGGAAAAAACCAGCAGCGTCATCGAGATCAGGACATAGATCAAAGCTCTCTTCATTTTATTGCCTCTAAATGCCTACTGTAAATATTGTAAAACTTTGCGGCCCCCTACTTGGGCACCTTCTTCCAGTCCTCGAGAAATTTCTCCAGCCCCCGATCCGTCAGGGGGTGCCTGGTGAGCTGCCTTATGACGCTCATCGGGACGGTGGCCACGTCGGCCCCCAGCCGCGCCGACTCCAAGAGGTGAATCGGATTTCTGATCGAGGCAACGAGGACCTTGGTCTCGTAGGCGTAGTTGTCGTAGATGGTAACGATATCCTCCACGATCTCCATCCCCTCGTGGGCGATATCGTCCAGCCTCCCCACAAACGGGCTTACGTAAGTCCCCCCAGCCTTGGCGGCCAGAAGGGCCTGGAGCGGCGAGAAGACCAGCGTCACGTTGGTCTTTATACCCCTTCCCGATAGCTCCTTTATCGCCTTGAGCCCCTCCTCGATTAAGGGAATCTTTATTACGATATTGCCGCCGATCTTGACCAGCTCCTCCGCCTCCTTGATCATCCCCTTTGCGTCGATGCTTATCACCTCGGCGCTGACCGGGCCGTCGACTATCTCCACTATCTCCTTCAGGACGTCCATGAACTTGCGCCCCGACTTAGCCACGAGGGAGGGATTTGTCGTCACGCCGTCGATGACGCCCATCTCGGCGGCTTCCTTGATCTCGGCCACATCAGCCGTGTCTATAAAAAGTTCCATAAGAAATCCTCTAAAATAGTTATCTCTTGATATTATTCGATTATATGCTATATATAAACATGCGGTCAAGGTTTTATTAGAACCGATCGATTTTGCGGGGGGGATGGGAAGAAAATCTAATTTTTTGTACAGCGTCTTTGCGTTTTAGAAACAGGGTGTTGACAGAACTTGATGTGTCTCATTGATTTGTTCCGAAGTATCAACGATAGAATTGTCATCTTTTTTAAGGGTTCATAAATGGCAAGGAAAAAATTGCTGTTCAGCAAAGACGATATTAATGACGCCGTATCGAGCATTGCAAAGAGAATCAGCAAAGATTACAAGGGCGGAAGGCTCATGATGGTCTGTGTGCTCAAGGGCGCGTTTGTCTTCATGTCTGACCTTATCCGCATGATCGAAGGGGTCGACATCTTCGTGGATTTCGTGATTCTCAGTTCCTACGGCTCCGCGACCACGACCTCCGGCGAGATAAAGGTCCTAAAAGACCTCGACAGCCCTATAGAGGGAAAGGACGTCCTGATTATCGAGGACATAGTGGACACGGGTATTACCCTCAAGTTCTTCAAGGACCAACTTCTCAGGAGGAGGCCGAAGTCTGTAAAGATATGCGCCCTTCTGGACAAAAAATCGAGGCGGGAGGTGGAGATAGAGCTGGATTACGCGGGCCTTTCCATGCAGGACGGTTTTGTGGTCGGTTACGGGATAGACTGTGACGAGAGTTACAGAAATCTCCCCGAAATTTGGGTATTAATGGAAGATTAGGGTACGGTGGAGGCAACAGGCATGAAAAAGGCGCTTTGCCCCCAATGCGGCTTCGAGGTCAAGAGGAGAGACCTGGTCTGTCCCCGCTGCGGCGGAGAGTTGGACGTTTTGTATTTAAGCAGGGCCTCGCAATTCATCGAGTCTTTAGGGGAGGGGAAAAGGACAGAGAGGAGACTTGCCTGGGGATACGAATACAGGAGCGAGGCGGAGATATTGGGATGGCCCGTCATTCACGTAGCCTTCGGGAAGGACGCCGAAACCGGAAAGATCATTGTAGCAAAGGGGATAATAGCGATAGGCCAGTTCGGGGTTGGGCTTATAACGATCGCCCAGGTAGGGGTGGGGCTTCTCTTCGGCTTCGGGCAGTGCGTGGCCGGGATCATCGCGGTGGGGCAGTTCGCCCTGGGAGTCTGCTTCGGCCTGGGACAGTTCGCCACGGGATTGACGGCTATTGGGCAGCTTGCCCTGGGACGTTACGTCCTGACGCAGATAGGGATTGGCCAACACGTCTGGTCTCCGACTCGAAAAGACCCGGAGGCGGTCGAGCACTTCGCAAACCTTTGGCGGGTGGTCAAGGGATTGATGGGATGGGGGTAGAAAAACAGTTGGATTTCGCTTTTTCGGTCTCGATATTGTATAATAAAATATATAAAAGAAGCTTAATACTAACAGGGGAAGAACATTATGGAAGGAAAAAGCATTAAATGGAATTTGGATAACGGATCGATTTCCCTCGTCACGGGCGGCTCCGAGGAACGTCTTATCTTGATGCGCAAGGGATTTATGACAGCCTTTTTCGAGGAGATAGGGAACCTCGAGGGGAAAGACACCCTAAAAAATACTTTTAGAAATCTGTTTAAGAGGCTTGGGGCGCCTCAGGATATCATAGATAAGCCCAGTATCGAAAGCTATAACGAATTTGCCGAGAACTTTATCAGCCCCCTCAACCACGATCCGTCAAAGGTTCCCGATCTATTTGAATGGGACGGCGAGGGAAGGGAGCTGAAGGGATTCAGCGACGCCCTGTTCAGAATCGTGCCTCTCAAGGTGCTTATGGCTTTCAAGGAGGTATCCGCGGAGATTCTTACCGTGCGGGGGGCGGAGGCCATACTTAAAAACGTGGCGAGGAGGGCCGGACTGGCCGTGGGGGAAGAGGCGATGTCCAACTACGGCTGGACCGAGATAGATAGCGCCATGAACTCGATGGACGGGGCGTTGTCGTATTCCCTCCCCCGCCTCGGCTGGGGAAGGACGAGGGTGGCGGTGGGTAAGGATTCCGGCAGCAATTACATGTTTTACCTCAAATCATGGAACTCCTTTGAATCGGACGGCGTAAAAAGCGAGAAGCCGGTCTGCGCCATCCTTCAGCACAACCTGGAGGGAATAGGCCTTGGGGTAGCCAAAAAGCTTCTGGGCAAATCGAACGAGTCGAGGGAGGTGAAATGTCGCGCCATGGGCGACGACTGCTGCGCCTTCGCCATAAAGCAGAAGGACAAGGAGGTCAAGTCGCTGGATTGGAAGGAGCTGGAGGATGAGTGGCGTGCCCTCGACTCCGTCTACCCTACGCCGGATGGATAGGGAGAGTCATTGGGGACATAGATATTATACATATCGATGATTCGGCGACGACGGACTGCGGCGGAGAGAGGGGAGGGGCGGATTGGGCGGCCTATTGTGCCGCTTAAATCTGCACCTTGAAATTCAAGCACAAATCTTCCCCCTTGAGGCGAGGTTTATATTGACTAACTTGTCAAACGGAGTAGAATATAGAGAACAGGAGGTTTTTCCTCAAGGCTCATAGGGGGCCGTAACCGCCCTTCTCCGCTTGAAATATCTTGGCAGGGTCCCTTTTTCAATTTCCTGATATGAGCCTTCCGGTCCGTCTCATGAGCCGATAGAAAATAAAGCCCGCCACAAAAGGAGTATCAAAAAATGAGAAAACCTTTTATTTTATCGATAGTAACGGTTTTGACCGTTGCCCTATGCGTTACCGTAGCCATTTCCGAGGAGGCGACCGCCAAGTTCTATGTGACCAGCAATGATACGGGGAACAAGATACTTTCCGGTCTTGAGGGGGTTAAGAGGGTCGAAAACGGTACCGAGGAAGGGAAGGAATTCAACACGGTCTACTACGATCCGAACATAATAACCGAAGAGGAAATGGCTGGCGCCCTTAAAGCCCAGAACGTCTACATCGGCACATCAAAGTTGTTTCTATTAGATAAACCGTAAACAGGATCATTTTCAAATCCCCTGCTCGCCGGGTCCCTTTAAGTTTAATGATTAAGCTGAAACTCTTCCGTTTTTGAAATATCCTGTAAATTTGTCTGCAATCCGTCCGCGAAATAGATTGTATAAGGGGGAAGCTGAATATAGAATTAAGATAAATCTTTGACGGGTATTTTTGCTCGATCTGGGAATCTTTAAATAAAGGAGTAAACCATGAGAAAGTGTTTATATATTCTGTCGGCCCTTATCGTCTTCGTCACGCTGGGGTGTGCCATGGGCACCGACTACGTAAGGCTTACCTATCTCCCGGGATCGTCCTACGAGGAGGCGACCGGAAGAAACGTCGTCCTGTTATTGCCCCCGCTGGATAAGAGATCCGATTTCCAGGGCGACCAGATAGGGGCCAAAAAAGATCACCACGGCATTAAAATGGGGGAGATAAGGGTCGAGGGGGGGAAGGGAGTGGCGGATTTGACGGGGGATGCGATAAATAACCTCGTTCAATCGAAGGGGTATAAGACCCGCGCCGTGGAGTTCGGCTACCCCCCCCCCGACAAGAAGACGAAGAGGGAGCTTCTGGCCCTCCTGAAGGTCTCGATCAACAAATTTGACTTGAATCTGGAGAGGGGCCTCTTGGGGCCGACAATGTCTGCCGAGTCGAACGTAGACCTCGTGCTGATGGACCCCATAACCGAAAAAATCATCTGGGAGGACAACGTCAGGGCTACCTATAAGAGAGAGCACGTACAGGTCATAAATGCGAGGCTCTACAACGAGGCGGCGGACGGCATGTTCAAAAAGCTGATGTACGAGATAGACAACTCGATTCCCTGGTCGAAGCTTTACGAGCTCTCCAGAAAGAAGTAGTCACCGATACGAGTTTCTCTTGGATATTGAGCGGCGGGAGTCCCATGTCGACAAGGGGCTCCCGCGCTTCGTTTTGAAACACAATTTCTAAACACAATCACATTTTGAGACCCGGGCGGCTCCCCAGCGCATAGAAAGTTTTGAAAGCGGTCCAGACATCAGAGGGAAACAATAATCAACCTGATTTTTTGATTGCGTGGAGAGCGGCCCTCTATCTTTCTTTGGCGGGATTACCCGCCTTCCCGCGCGGTTTTCTGAAGAATATATAGTGGACCAAAAGTCCGAGCACGAAGCCCACCCCCATGTTGAAGAGGATCGAGCCGAGGACCGTAATCAGGGCCGTCAGAAGCCTCTCGTCAAAGCCGAGGTCCTTGCCGAACTTGATAAGCTCGACCCCCACCAGAAACAGCATTGTCCCCAAGATAGCCAGTGGAAAGGCGATGAATACCGCCGCTATCCCTACGGCGAAAAAAAGCCCAAATATAATCTGGGTAGTCCCCTCGATGATGTTCGCCCCGCCGCTCCTGGCGCCGAAGAAGTGCTTTCCGGCAAGACCCCCCGCCCCGTGACACATCGCTATGCCCCCGAAAAACGGCGATACCAGGTTCATTATCCCTATATTAGTGGATAGATATTTCGCCCTGACCCGGCGGTTCGGCCAGTAGTCGGAGACGAGGGCCGAAGTCGCGATCACGGCGTTGGTGACCGTGAGGGGTATCTGGGCGAACCCGGCGTCTCTTAAAGCGGGCCATATCTCGCGAAAGTCAAAGATAGTGATGGGGGGGAGGGTGAGGGAGGGCACGATCATCTCCCCTGAAAAATCTCCCTTAAATCCCATGATCACGATCCCGAGGACCGCAAGGACTATCGCGGCAGGGGCGTACTTGCTGTTTCTCAAAAGGATTACGATAACGAGGGATATAAGCCCCAGATACCAGAGGGTGGCCACCATCTGAAGCCCCTTCACGACGAAGATAAGCCCGATGGAGATCTGTATCCCGCGGACGACGCTCCTGGGCGTGAAGCGGGAGACATACGTCATGGCGTTGGTGACGCCCATGAGAAGCCAGACGACCCCCATGACGATCGCGGCCGTGTAGACCTTCTCCGGCGCCCACGCCTGGGCGATGGCCACCACCGCTATCACCTTCATCGGCTCCGTCGGCAGCGGCAGCCGATAGACGATTCCGGTCACTATGTTGACGATCCCGAATACGACGAGGATTCCGGCGGGGTCCATCCCGCAGATGGAGATGTACCCGATTATTATCGGGAGAAGCGTCCCATAGTTGCCCATAGAGCCTGAGAGCTCCCTCATGTTGAACTCAAACGATCCTATTCGCAACGGTTCCCCCTTATTTTTCCAAGGGACATGATTTGACAACTCGAATTTAGCTAAAATCTGAAGCCATGTCAAGGGCCGATTCCGGCGCCCGGCGCCCTAAAAACCCGTGTTTGAATCCCAACCATTCAAAGAAACTTTAAAACCTCCTTTTCAATTTCTTGAAATCCCACTTTTTTCTCATTCCTTCATTCTGAAAATTTTTTTTAAATTCATATTTT
>JAFGIX010000088.1 GCA_016929395.1 Candidatus Zymogenus saltonus | reverse complement strand
TATAATAACCGTTATAATGATGATATATTCGAAATTGTAGTTTCTTATCTAACTAATTTGGTGGAAAATCGTTTATAATTCCCATATATTATATTCCCTTAGACACCTTTCTAAGTGAAAAGAATCACCTTTTCTTGGCCATTTATATATTCTTTGTCCATTAGTTTCATCAATACAATTATCTAAGTAATCTTGAAACACCTTCTTAAAGAATGGTATATCCTTTTCATCTATATTAGATGATTTGGCAAATTCATTTATGTTATCCGTACTTCCCTTTTTAAGAATATACTTTACCACATCATAGGCCCTATTCGGCTGAATCTGGATTATCCCCCTTGCAGGACCGCCATGATATTGCGCTGTCGCAGTTCCGGTGTCACTCTCATGCCAAATCATATACAGCAAATGATACGCCATCCAACATCTTCTGTTTTCATCTAATTCTGGATCAGTTTGATCCAATACAAAATTTAAATCGTTTAAGATGCTTCTAAATCTGTCTATTTTCGCTTGATCTATTCTGGACATGACCGCCTCATTATATAATCATTTATTTTAATGATTTTCTGGCGAATATTTACTTCACTTTACCGCGTGATGCCGAGAAAAAAGTTCAAACAAAAACGCCTTATACCAAACGCTACTATTAAAAATAATTGTTTTTACAAAGAACATTTATCATGATATTAATTATATTGTCAAGAAAATTGTCATGATTAAGAAATTATATTCAATATAAACCCATTTATATCATCAATATATTATAAAATTCATAAAATTTCTGCCCTATGAATAGAAACAAAAGAAGGTCCTATCCTTTTAGAATCCCTTTTCCAAAGAATCCGACATATAACACACTGCATGCAGTGCAGAGGTTATCGCAGATAAAATCAAACCTAATGATATTGGAATGAAGGATATGGGCCGACTTGTCGCCACCTTAAAAGGCTCAATTTCCATATGAGTATATCCGTTTTGTAAGGGAGCGGCATCGCCTAAAGTGGCCCCTTTTCCACGGAGGGGATAGATTGACTATTTCGGTTGAGAGTCGGAGGTGGGCGGTTTTTCCTTTGGTGTCGAAAATCTTTTCTTCAGCCCATTATGGATTACGAAAAGGAGTGACAACAGGAGGATGGATCCAAAGATAAGGAGCCTCTGATTGACCAGAAAACTCGCGCTGTTTAGGGACGGAACTTTATAAAAATAGAGCACCCCCGCCCATCCCGCCTCCACGAGACCCAGCCCGCCCGGAGTAATTCCCACGATCATGCTCCCCTGCACGATGGCCGTCCCCATAAAGACCTTCGCGAAAGCGAGGTCTATCTGGCAGAGCCTCATTATGAATAGAAACCTGATCGCTGACAGTAAAAATTTCCCGATCGTGAGGAAAAAGAGGAGCCAGCGCAGTCTTCCCGATACCATGGTTCTTAATTGTTTTAAAATATCCCGTTTTGGGAAAAACCTTATGAAGATGGATATGACCGCCGGCATAAGGGATATGCTTATTGCAAAGAGGACCGCCGAAACGAGAGGCACAATCGACGTATAACGTTCAAATTCCTCGAACGCCACCACCACCGGAATCGTCACTATTATGCATCCGAGGAGTATCCCTATAAGGAGCTTATCGAGTATTATTGCAAACGTGCCCCTTTTTAAGTCTATGCCGATCGATTTAGTATAGAGAAAGCGGCTTCCCATATCGCCGAACATCTGGCTTGTGGAGTGACCGACAAATCTCCCCATGATAATGTATCTGAGGAGAGTTATGAGATCCCCTTTTTTTGAGAAGTGGTTTATGATTACGTGGAGCTTCCAGGCATCCATAAAGTTAACTATAAAAGTCAGGATGACAACCGGCCACGCCATAAGCCAGTTGATCTTAAAAAGCCGGTCGATATCCTTGAAGCCGCTGAAGAGCGCCACTACTACGAAAAAAAGGAGAAGACCTATCGTGAACTTCAGGATTGTCTTTATAGTTTTTTTCAAGTCACTCCTTTTTTACGCATAGTCTATGTCGAGCGTTCCGCTCTTTGGTTCAGGGTTCATTCTTTTGCTTAAAAATTAAAGCACTATCTTATAGACCTGTTCGGTTAAAGTCAATAGACATTTTCTTGGACAGCCTTGAAACAAATTCTAAACAGCGCGAGAGAACTGGGCCGAACCCGTTAAGGCCGCACAGACTATTGAAGACGGAGGGGAGCTGGAAATACCGTTTGTCATTTAGCGGATCTTTGAGTTATGACGATACTCTTAAGTTACATCGAGAAGTCTACCCCCTTTACTACGGCCATTACGAGAAGGACAATAAAGAAGATGAAAAACAGGACCGACAGATACGACATAATAATCGTCGCCCGCCTGGGCCTGAAGTCCGCCGGAAGCGTCTTCGTGCAGATATGGATTGCCATGACGCCGACTATGGGGAGAAGAATCGTGTCGATGACCGCGGTTACCTGAAGGAGCAGAACCGGCGCCTGTATGACGGTGGTGAAGAGGCTGGCGAAAATCACGTAGACGATCAAAAACGTCATATAGAAGAAGTGCTCCGGCCTCTTTGTCTTCGACTGGGCCTTGACCGCCCCGCCCGCCACGCGACACAATCCGTCGGTGTCCGCAAGGAGCGTGCTGTAGAGGGTACCGACTACGCCGACAAGAAAGATCATCACGGCCCCGGGGCCGTAGAACTCCCCAGCGATTTTTGCCAGCGAAATCCCCAGTCCCTCCCCCTCCGGCACTATGCCGAGGGGGTTGAGGATAATCGCCCCGGCTATGATAAATCCCACCGTCAACACGGCGGTCAGGATCATGTTTACCAAGAGATCGGTCCGGTTTATCGAGATCCAGCTTTTTATCGCCTTGACCTCCTCGGTCGAGGGGCGGTCGATCATCGCCGATGCGCCGCGGCCGCTCGCCTTCGTCCAGAGGGAAAACCAGATAGTGCCCATCGCCCCCGCCCCCGACCAGCCGAGGAGCGGGATCAGCTCCCTGAGGGACTCCTCCGGGACGTTCGGGACAAGTCCCGCGGCCATCTCAGAAAGGGGCGGGAAGCGGCGAAGGACGGCGTAGAAGATGAAGCATACGATTACGATCATCAAGAGCCTCGATGCGTACTCCAGTCCCCGATAGCTCCCGAGAAAGAGGATTATCCCGACGAGGATCAGAGCAATCATCGACCAGACGACGTAGGGGACGCCTGAGTATATTGCAAAAAGGGCGCTCCCGACGGTAAGGGCGATGCCGCTCATACCCGCCACGCTGGCCACGAAGAACGCCCAGAAGAGCCAGAGTATCCACCCCTTCGGCAGGGTCACGGGGCCTATCCTCGTCTCGATCCTCCCGAAGGCGGCGATGACGTCCTCGCCGGTGACTATGGTGTATCGCCCCACGAGCTCCGTTATGAAGTACTTGAAAAAGAGGGAGACGACAGGCACCCAGATCAGGAGAAACCCGAAGATCGCCCCGGCCCTCGTTGCAAAGACGAGCTCCGCCACGCCCACGGAGCTTGCCGCCCAGACAAGCCCCGGCCCCAAGATCAAAAGTCTGCGCGGCCCGATTGGGGGTCGGGAGATCGACTCGGTCTTTGCCTTTTCCGTTGGTTTATTCATATCCTTCGACATTTTTCTCCCCCTTTAATGTATCAAGGTTTGAAAAAGTAATTTACTTCTCATTTAGTCTCCTCCCCGATCCTGACGGCGCGTATCCCCCAGGGTGGAATCGTAAGCCTGGAACCCGTCAGCTCCTCCCCCCCCACGCCCAGCCCCAGGGGAGCGGAGTATACGGGGCCTCCCTCGGCCGTGACGATCTCGGCCTCAACCTTACCGTCCGAACCGTTCCAGAGCCTGGCGTAGATTTCACCGCCGCGAACCAGAAACGCCGTGATAATAACCGACTTCGGCGAAACCGAAAGCGCGCTGAAAGGAGGTGGTAGCTCTCCCCGCTCTTCATCTTGCCCCCCTCCCCTAAATATCGCCAGGAGGGGCAGCCTGACCTCCGCCGCCGCGATCTCTGCTTCCTCCCGCGATGCGTAGGGCGCGATCGCGTATCTGAAGGTCTCTTTGCCTCTGAGCATCGTGTATTTCGAGCGCCCTCTCGTGATCGAGTCGTCGCTGGCATAGATCCACTCCTTCGGCCCCCAGGCGAGGACGTTCCTGAAGACACCGGTATTGCGGTCGAGGTAATAGCCCCTCGTCCCCCTGTTGATCAGCGCAAGGCCGCGGCCGTCACCGTCTTCGATCCCGACCCAGGATGCGCTGGCGGCCCGCTCCCCCTTAATCTCGCCGATCCAGAAGGGGGATGCGCACCACATCCGCTTTTTGGACGATTTGAGCGCGAGGCAGAGTTTCCTTTCGTCCTGGACGGAGCAGGCACGCCCCGGCTCATCGTCCTCGATCTGCGGGCCGAGGTATGCGCCCTCTTCTCCGAAGTCGATCCCCACCCTCCCGGCGATCCTCCCCGTCCCCCGGTACTCGGTGAGCGTCTGGATGAATGAAAGTCCGGCAACGCTCCCCTCAACCTCTATGCGGCTGAAGACCGGGCCGTCGGCGACCCATTTTACATTTGAGGCCGAATCTCTCGAATCGTGCGCCCTCCCGTCCCGTCCGCAGGTGAGAAACGGCCCCTCGATAACTACCCCGCCATTCCCGTTAATTAGAGAGACGCGCCCCTCCGGCGAGACGTCAAGCTTCAGCCCGATCTTCCCATTCGCCTCACGGAATCTATCTTTGCCTTTGGAATCGCTCGCCGGTATCAGCTTCAGGTGCACAATTCCGAGAGACGGCGCATGAACTAGGGCGCCCAGCCTGACACTCTCCCCATCCTCGGCCGCCACCTGGCATGGCTGGCATGGATATTCCAAAAGACCGTCCGTCAGGGCGACGGAGTTTGGGGTCGACGGCAAGGCTTTCCGCGGCACCGACACCTCCACGTAATCGAACCTCTTGTTTCCCGCCGGATTGAAGACGATCACGTCTCCGCCCGGCCTTGACGAGAGCCTCGACAGGGCCTCTCTTGCGACCGCCTCTGCCGTGTCCCTGGCGGATTTCGCGTAGTCGATTGCCACAGTGGACATCGAGGTCCCGTGCGCCCTGGAGTGCCACGGCCCGCAGACGTAGAGATCGTGGTGTTGAGCGAGGCAAAACGACTTCCACGCGTCGATGAGTCGCGCCTCCTGACTTGAGTAACCGAAGAAACGCGCCGCCGCGTCCAGCCGCTCCCCGACGATCAGCGCACTCTCGGCCGCGGCCGCGGCCCTGGGAACGCCCTCCGCCTCGAGCCCCCAGGGGAGGGTGCAGGGGATGTCGTCCAGATCGTGAAAGATAGACTCGGCCGGGGGGTCGGCCGAACGGGCGTATTCGGATACGGTCGTGAAGCTGACGTTTTCCATCTTGGCCATCTCAACCCCCCTCGGAAGCGGGGCCTCCGGGATGTTTACGTCCTTGAGGTCAGCCACGAGCGGGCTGATGATCCCGCGCCTCCTTGCCTCCTTCTCAAACGGCGCCAGGCTCTCGGGCGCCCAGTCCGGGATGTCATCCCCCATCGAGAGGGAGCCGGCGGCCAAGCCGGGGTGGTCCTTCAGCTGACGCTCGTAATTTTGGAACTTGTACCTGGGGATCGTCGGTATCCCGCTCCCGTCCGGAGACAGCCACGAGACCATCTCAGCGTCGTGGCCCGGATCTGTCCCGAAGGACGCCCACTGGGTGCGAAAGACGGCCCTCTTGTATCCGAAGGCGGTTAATATCTGCGGAAGCTGGGGGAAGCAGGAGGGCTCCTGGGAGTAGAAGGTCGTGACGTCACAGCCAAGGGCGGATCGAATCTCCCCGGTTCCGAGCTCGATCTGGCGCAGGAACGACTCCCCGCTCTCGGCGGCGGCGAAGGGCTGGGCGTAGGTGCCGTTTACAAGCTCGACCCGCCCCGTCCCTATCCCCCGCCGGATCAGCCCTGCCCCCTTGGGATATTCCCTTCCCATCCACTCGTAGGTGTAGGCATCGAGGTCAAGAACGACCTTAAAGCGATCGTCGCAAATCGCCCTCTCGATGGGGGGCCTGAGGCAGAGGGGCCAGTTGTAAACGCTCCAAAGTCCCCCTCCCCGAATCCCAAGCCAGTCCCAGAAAACCACACCCCCGTGGTAGCCGTCCACCAGATATAGCCTCCCCTTGGGCGGCTTCGCCCCCGGCTCCCGGCGCGCCTCCCTGCGGTCACTAAGGCGCATCTTGAGTCCGATTACCCCGACGGCCGCGCGCGCAACGGCCCGGAGCACAAGGGGTGGCATCCGCTCGCTCGTGAGAATCTCCCTTGCGCGCTCGAAGAGGCTCATCAGACATCTCCCGATGTCGGGCCTTCCCCACCGGCAACCTTTTCGGGGTGAACGAACTGAAGGACGATCAGCGCCGCCAGCATACAGATCCCCGTCAGGACGAAGACCGCCCGATACGTCCCGAAGATGTCGGCGAGCCACCCCGCCAACGCGGCGGAGAAGATTGCGCCGGAGGAGGAGAAAAACGTGTTTATCCCCCAGAACTCGCCTATCCTCTCGTGGGGCGCGAGCTCCGTGAGGAGCGGATAGGAGAGCACCGTGTGAAACGTGTTTCCGATTCCGATGGCCACGATGAGAAGGGCAAGGATGGGAAGCGACCTAACGAAAAAGGCAACCACGAGAGCGGCGACGCCGAACAGCGCAAGGCCAAACTGCAGAAGCCTCTTCCTGCTTATCCTGTCCCCCAAGACGCCCACCGGCACGGCACAGAGCGCAGTCAAACCCAGAAGGAGCGCCGCCAGAATCTGGGCGACCCCCGCGCTCACCCCCGGCACCTCCCGGCTGGCGAAGAGGGTCAGGAAGGGGGTGGCGGCGTTTATTCCGAACCAGAGCAGCAGCTGGGAGACAAAAAACTTCAGGGCCTCCGGGTAGTCTGGGAGAGACTTCAGGTGCTCCTTCAGCTTCATCGGCTGTCGAATCTCTACGTTCTCCCGCCGCTCCTTTATCCCGAAGGACGTTATGAGGTAGGTCAAAAACATCCCCCCGCCCACGAAGTAGAAGCAATACGCGGGATTGATATTCCACAGGATCAGTCCGCTTATCAACGCAAAGGAGAGCTGTCCAAAGGCGATGAAGAGGGTGGAAATGCTGTTTAACGTGCTTCGCTGCCCCGGTGGCGCGATATCGGACTGGAGGGCGATGTACGGGTCGACCCCGATGTTAAATATAAGGGTGAAAAAGAGTATCGCGGCGATGAGGAGGATAAATGTCGGCCGAAAGGAGCAGTAGACGAGAAGGGCAACGACAATCGGCATCCCCAGGATGAAGAAGGGTGTGCGTCTCCCTATCGGCGTCCATATCCGGTCACTCCAGGCGCCTATGACCGGCTGCACCATCGCCCCCTCGAACGACCGCGTGCTGGAGAGGATCCCGATCAGGGCGTCGTTAGACGTGTAGCTCCTCAAAAACAGCGGCAGCGTAAAGTTGTTGAAGGCGTAGAAGAGGCCCATCCCGAGGCTCGCCGAGCTGTAGGTGAACATGCGGGATAGCGATATCCGCCCCTGCGCCGGCGGAGCCGCCATCCCCCTTTGATCTTGTGAGCGTCCTTCCATATAGTGTCCTCCATTGGCCCCGGTGGTATGTGATGAGATCATCGGCCTTAACCGGGGCATCCTAGTTGTTCTAATAATTATCCCAAAAGTTGTTTTAAAAGAAGATTTCCACCGTCTTCCCGTGCTCCGGCACCACGAGGCGCGATGTAACTTTCCATTTACTTAACGTCTCGGTGTCCACGGTCTTCCCCTTCACCTGAAAGTGGATAGGGACAGTAACCTTCGGCCCAACCTCCTTGACGAGGCGGGCCGCGTCTTCGAGCTCCATTCCGTCCTTCCCCACGAGGGGATAGGTCGATGCGGCGCTCTGCAGAAAGACGCAGTCGAGGTCGAACCCTTCGAGGAACTTCACGATCTCCCCGTCGTAGCGGGTATCCCCCGAAAAGTAGAAGCACTCTTCGCCCTCAACCACAAATCCCACGGCGTCCCTCGCAAAGGGGTGTGTGGCGGGGGTCGCGTGGACAACAAGGCCCCGAAACTTGCACGAGTCGCCCGGCTTCAGGGAGGTCACGTTTTTCACACCCCCCCGCCTGGCGCGCCTTGCGGCCTTTACGGAGCCGATAACAGGGATCTCCCGATCTGCGGCGAGCTCAACCGCCCTGGAGCACCAGTGATCCACGTGGTTGTGGGAGACGAGCATAAGGTCGATCGGGTCGATCTTCTCCGGGTCGACAGTCAGGGGGACGCCCCTGAGAAACTCGAACGACCCCCACCACGGGTCTGTCATGATCGAGACGCCCGAGGTCTTTATCATAAGGGTGCTCTGCCCTATCAGCGTAATCTCCATAGTCTCCTCCACTTATGGTTACGGGGGTTTACGGGACGATGATCCCCTTCTTCCATTATAGGCAAAAAATTCCCACTTTCAGCCTCCCACCTCCATCCTCTTGATATGGTCGTCGAAGGCGGCCTTCGCCGACTCGATGTCGTCCTTCTTCGGCCGCCAGCCGATGAGTTCCTTGGCGCGGCTGTTGTCGAAGACGTAGTCCTTAAGGGCGATCTCCAAATGCTGCGGCTCGATGGGGGAGAGCCCCATAGCGGATAGCCCCCTGACGACAATCCTCGCCGGCAGGGCCGGAATCGAGATGAATTTGGGGCGCCTCCCTATATGCTCGTAGAGGGCCTGGGCCATCCCGCGAAGGGTGGGGACGTTGTCGCTCCCCAGGTTCATCACGGCGCCCACCGCCTTCGGGTGCTCCAGGGCCAGAAAGAGGGCGTCGGCCACGTCGGCCACGTCCACCATCTGGAGCCTCGACCTACCCCCGCCCGGAAGGAGCGTCGCCTTTCCCCGGTATACCGCCTCCATCTGGGAGACCAGAAACGGCTCGTTCTGTCCCGGCCCGTTTATTGTCGGCGGACGGAAGATCGTAATGTCGAGCCCCTCCCTCCCGTAGTCCCGGCACATCTTCTCGCACTCCACCTTCTCCCTGCCGTACTGACAGATCGGGTTCATCGGGGCGTCCTCCGGACAGGGGGTCGGGACGTCGATCCCGTAGACCTCCACCGAGGAGGTGTAGACCAACTTCTTGATTTTATTTACCTTTGCCGCTTTAAGGATGTTTGCCGTCCCGTCCACGTTTGTCTTTTGCATCCTTTTCTCGTCTCTCACGAACTGGGCCAGCGCCGCCGCAAGGTGGAAGACGGCGTCGACGCCTTTAACCGCCCTGTTTACCGCCTCCCCGTCGGCGATGTCTATGAGATGCTCAGAAAACCGCCCGTCCCTTATCCCGGAAGGCTTGATGTCGATCCCGACCACCTCGTGACCGCGACTCAGGGCGGCGGCGGTCACGCACCTCCCCAGATACCCGGAGCTTCCCGTTATCGCTATCTTCATTTTCCATCCTCCACTTTGGTTACGCACCCCCTGTACGCCTGGGAGACGAGGGCGGCGTATTTAGACAAGGCCCCCGTGAGAGACCGCTTTTCGGGCTTCCTCTTTTCGGCCCGTTTCTTGAGAATCTCCTCGCTTACGTTAAACGAGATGTCCCGGTTAGGTATGTCGATTGTAATGATGTCCCCGTCCTCGATCAGCGACAGCGGCCCCCCGACGAACGCCTCCGGGGAGACGTGGCCCACGCACGGCCCCCGGGAGAAGCCGGAAAACCGCCCGTCGGTGATCAGCGCGCTCTTGTCGGCTATCTCCAATTGGAATAAAAGCTCCGTCACGGTGAGGAGCTCCGGCATCCCCGGCCCCCCTACCGGCCCTTCGTTCCTGATGATGATCACCTCCCCGACGCCGAACTCGCCCTTCGTCCCCCCCTCGATGGCGGCGGCCTCGCTTTCGTAGACGTGGGCGGGCCCGGTGAACTTGAGCATCGACTCCGGGATGCTTCCGGTCTTCACCACCGCGCCGTCGGGCGCAAGGCTCCCCCTGAGGATTGCGATCCCTCCGTCCGGGTGATAGGGGTTTTCGAGATCGCGGATAACGTCGTCGTCGGTGCAGGAAAACGGCTCAACCTCTTCGCCTATGGTGCGCCCGGTGACGGTGAGGGCGTCGATCTTTAGAAATTTCACAACCTTTTTGAGCATAACCGGTATCCCCCCGGCTCTATATACGTCGAGGAGAAAGTACGGCCCTGAAGGATATACGCCGAGGATGTGGGGGACTTCCCGCCCCACGTTGTCGAAGTCGTCTATCGAAAGCTTCAGGCCCAGCTCCTCCGCCAGCGCCAGGAGGTGGATAACCACGTTGGTGGAGCAGCCCGCCGCCGCAGTCGTGACGAGGCCGTTTCTCAGCGCCCCCTCGGTCAATATCTTTCTGCAGGAGAGCTCTTCCTCCACCATCTCGACCACCCGCATTCCGCTTTTTTGGCCCATCAGGAATTTCTCGCTGTGGACGGCGTGGGTGGCGGCGGAGCCGGGCAGCGACATCCCCATCGCCTCGACCAGACACTGCATCGACACCGCCGTTCCCATGCCGCTGCACGCCCCCGGCCCCGGGCAGGAGACCATCGAGAGGATCGGCGGCGTTCCCTTCGGGGCGAAGGCGTTGAAGGGGAGCATCGGCCCCCCGGTCACGAAGATCGAGGGGAGGTCGAGGCGGGCCGCCGCCATGAGCTGGGCGGGGACGATCTTGTCGCACCCGGAGAGGAAGACCAGCCCGTCGAATCCGTGGGCCGAAACCATAGATTCCACGGCGTCGGCGATGATCTCCCGCATCGGAAGGACGTACCTCATGCCGGGAAGCCCGTTGGAGTAGCCGTCGCAGGGGGCGATCGTGTTGAACTCGAGGGGGACTCCCCCCGCCGCCAGCACCCCGTCCCTGACCGACCTGGCGAGTTCTCTCAAATGGAGGTGCCCGGGCAAAAGGTCGTTCCACGAGTTGACGATCCCGATCAAAGGCTTGTTCTCGATCTCCTCCCGCCTTATGCCGCATGCCTTCAGGAGCTCCACCCGGATGAGGGCGGTAGCCAGCCTGTCGGCGTCTTTGGTCAGGGCGCCGCTCTTAGGTTTTTTCGCCATTCCCATTGCCATCGCTATATCCTCCAGTAGATCAGAACGCCCGGATTTTCCGCAGTGGAAAGCGCCATATCGACCGCCTCCTGGGGCCTGTCTGCGCCGATAAATCCGAGGCGTTCGGCGTCCTCTTTAGAAATGGAGCCGGACACCAATATCACCTTCATATCCTTCTCCTCCAATATCTTTCCGACCGTAACGATGTGAGATGCGCCGGTCCTGTCGGCGATCTTCCCGTCCATCACCATTTCCCTCACCCGGCGCCAGTCTCTGTAGCCGTGCTCCAAGACCACGGGGTGGTTGTTCGCCACCCCCTCTGGGCATTTTGCAAAGAGGACAAGAATGCCCCCTGCCTTCAACAGCGCCGCCGCAAGGTATATCCCCGCCGCGCCCCCCCAGAGGTCGGGGCGGTCTAAACCTAAGCCGACCACGAGGATGTCCGGGAGGCTCACCGGATAGGCGATGGGGGATGTCTTTTTGAGAAACTCGACGCCTTTACGGTGCGCCTCTACGTAGTGACCGGCAAACACGCCCGATATTTCACGGTCGGCGTTCTCGGTCGTGTTGACGATAAACGACAGCCCCGTCTCGGCCACGATCTCCTCCATCTCGCGGCGGATCGGATTGTCGGCGTTGCCGAAGACGTCGAAGAGAGGGTGGTTGGTGGCCTCCCAGTGAAAGTAGTCGGTGGAACGCTTTCCGGCGATCCCTGGGAGCAGCCCCTTCGCCCCGCCGGAGTAGCCCCCCACCGGGTGGGGGCCGATGTTCCCTACCGAGACGATGAAGTCATGCTCTAGAATGAGGCGGTTGAACTGGACGGGGAGGCCGTCCTTCGTAGTTCCGAGATCGACGAGGGTGGACTCGTCGTCGTATACGTGGTTGACTACGCTATACCCCTCCAAAACATCGGAGTATTTTTGGGCGATCTCCGCCTCCGTCATGGGACGGTGCGTGCCTGTGGCTATCAGGATCGTTATGTCTTCCCTCTTGGCACCGGCGCTATCGATACGGGAGAGGAGGACCCTCACGACCTCCCGAAGGTTGGTGTGACGGCTCTTATCCGGGACGACGACGAGGACTTTACTATTTTTCGATATCGAGTCCTCAATGGTCGGCGCCCCGACGGGATTTGACAGCGCCTCCTCCGTCGCCGAGCACACGTCGTAAAGCGCAGTCACGACCTCCGGCTCGATCTTGTCGATCAGAAGCTCGCCGGGAATCTCGACTGCCACGCGCTCGTCGAAGTATTGAAACTCAAAGAGGCCCATTTCGTTGCCCGATTACCAGATTACCAGATTAGAATTAAAGCTTGCCGTACTTCTTGTAGACGTCAAGCAGAGACTTCCCCCCCCTGATCTCCTGCCTCGACCTCCTCTCCGCCGCGACCACCTCCTCCGCCTCCTTCACGACCGCTTTCAGGTCCACGTCGTTCATGGGAATCACCACCACGCCGTCGCAGTCGGCGAAGATTATATCGCCCGGGTTGACCCTTACCCCGCCGCAGAAGATCGGACCGTTGACCCCCACCAGATCGACCCGGCCGATGGAGTCGGTGGGGATGTTCCCCTTCGCCCAGACCGGAAATTCGATCTCCCTTATCCTGTTGATGTCCCTGATCGGGCCGTCCACCACGGCGCCCTTCACCCCGCCGTAGTACTTGCTGGTGGTGGCCATAAGCTCTCCGAAGGCGCCCGCCCCGAAAAAGCCGTTGGTGTTGACGGCGATCACCTGGCCCTTCTCCATGTTGCCGAATATGGCCGTCAGCGCCTGGGCCACGAATTCGGGATCGTATTCTGCGAGCCTCGTGCTCTTCTTGGTCTTGGCCTCGTCCATCGTAAAGGCGGGCCCGGCCACCACGCTATCTGAGAATATCGGGACGAAGCCGATGTGCATCGCCTGGTTAAAAAAGCCCATACCGTCCAGCGTGTCGGCGACGGCGGGGGTGTAGGTCTTTTCGAGGCGCCCGCAGAGGGTTATGACCTCATCGTGGGAGAGTTGTGTTGTCGACATGACCGCTCCCTCCTTTTTTTCTATATTTAAAGGAAAAATCTACCCGCAGGTTTGACAACCTCTTGCTTTTTTTAAAGCCACTAAAATAGACTATCGACGGCCGAGGCGGCGGGATTCCCTCATCCTTTGGGATACGGGAAAACGCCAGAGCAATATTCAGCTCCCCTCCCTCTCCACGTAAATGCGCGTCACCTCTCTGATGTGCTTTTCCATCTGGCTGTGCGCCTCGTTCGGGTTGCGGGAGCGTACGGCGTCGAAAATCGCATGATGAGAGGAGTACTCCCAGTCGAGGTAGTCCTCGTGCCTCTCCATCAGCGCTCCGCGGACCGCAAAGAGGCCGGCGATCGTCTCTATGAAACGGGTGAATACTATGTTGTGCGTCGCCCTGGCAATCTCCACGTGAAACCTCGCCGCCAGCGGATAGACCACCTCCCCCGATCTGGAGGCGTCCCTGCACCTCTCGAGCAACCGCTCGATTTCTTCGATCTCCTCCTCCGTGTGACGCCGGGCCGCCATGGCGGCTATCGACGGCTCTACCAAGAGCCTGGCCTCGAGGAGGTCTTCGGCGTCCTCGGGTCTCACGAGGGGGGCGAAGATGCTTGCGGGGACCGCGACATCATTGGTCACCTCCCTGACAAACGTCCCCAGACCCGGGCGGATATCGACCAGCCCCATTATGGCCAGGGCCTGAAAGGCCTCCCTGACTGACGACCGCCCCACGTTCAGCTGCAGCATCAGCTCCCGCTCCGGGGGCAGCTTCTTGCCGGGGGGGTAGACCCCCTTGCTGATAAGGTCGATCATCTGGCGTACGATCGACTCGGATATGTTGACTCTGTTTATCGGCTCCATTTTCTCCTACATAATATACATAACATCAGACCATCTGACCTAATCTTACCAAAACCGATTGATTGTGTCAAGCGTTTTTTAAGGGTTTTTTCAAGAAAAAACTATATTAAGGAGGCTTTTAGTGAGTAATCATTAGGATGGTTGGATGGTTTGAGCCTAAATGCGCTCTATAATGAGTTGATTATGCAACAGACGCGACTTTCTGAGGGAAAAGAGGGATATGACGATGAAGATTATCGCTTCCGATCTCAGACCCTCTTCAGAAAGGCATTGACGGCGGATTCCCACAACTCATAATATCTTCTCTCCGTGGGGAAGTGGGCCGCGCCCTCGAGCTCGACGTATTCCTTTATCTTCGACCCCAGTTTCTCATACACCCTCTCCGAATAGACCTTCGGCGTCATCCTGTCGGCCCCCGGCTGGACTATCAGGACAGGCAGGCGAAAGTCCTCGTGTCTCAGCTCGGGTTTGCTCTGTAGAATCAGGCTTGCCGCGCCCCTGAGCGTGATGTGCGTCCCCGCCTGCGGATCGAGCTTGACAAGGTCGTTCATCTCCTTTGAGTCGGTCAGGGTGTCATACGAGATCAGGCTGTAGGTCTTCAGGCGCAGCCTCCCGAAGAGCTTCGAGGCGAGCCAAAACAGGGGCATCAGGGGATACGTGAAGTATCCCGTGTTCGTCTCCTTTACCATGAACTCCTTGTCGCTAAAATCCCACAGGCACCAGCATATCAGCCCGTCGACCCTGTCTGTGATCTTCGACGCTGCCGCATAGGCGAGAGGGCCCCCCATGCTCGCGCCGCCGAGGAAGGGTTTCCCATTGAATCTCTCCCCGGCGTAGTCCACAGCATCCATCAGGTTTTGGACGTGGGCGTTCCACTCGAAGTCCCCCTTCAGCCCCTCGTTGTATCCGTATCCCTGGAGATCCGGGACGACGAGGTTGTGGCCCCTCTTGAAGAGGGGGATTGTGAGGGGCAAAAGGAGCCTCGCGTATCCGGCTATGCCGTGGGCGAAGACGATCGTCTTCGCCCTTGCGTTGCCGGTATCGTACACCTCGAGGTTGATCCTCCGGCCGTTCGAGGCGATCGAGTCGAGCTTAACGTTCTTTTCCCAGTCGGCGATCAGCCCCTCTCCGAACCACCTCTCCATGTAGTTCTTCCAAAAGTCGTCTCCCTGATGCATCATATCTTCCTTTAGGCTTTATATTACATACAAATTGAGTGACCCAGAGACAGGACAAAATATATATAAAGGTATGAGGAATCTTGACCTCTTTAAAGACTTTCTATTTTTTTGGCCTGCCCACAATAAAGGCCAGGGGGATTCGATCCTCGATGATCTCGATCTTCTCTATCTCAAAGCCCGAGTCCGATATAAGCCCGGACAATGACTCTATTGTAAATCTGTGATAGCCGGGAAATCCGGAGAGGGACATCAGCCTCGATAACATCCGTGACTTCAACCCCTCGCCGTGGCAATAGGTCGGGGTGATCAGCTTCCCCCCTTTTTTCAAGACCCGCCTCATCTCAGTTAAGGCCCTCTTAGGCTCCATCATATTGTGAAGGGCGTTGGAGCAGACTGCCGCGTCGAACGAGCCGTCGTCGAAGGGGAGGGCGTAGGCGTCTCCCACGGAAAACCGGGTGTTTTTTATACTTCGCTCTTTTGCCTTTTTCTCGGCGAAGCGAACCATCTCCGGCGTTATGTCGACAGCTTTTACCTCTCCCGCCTTTCCGGCGACCTCGAGGGCGATCAGGCCCGTTCCCGCGGCGACCTCAAGAACCGAATTGCCCTTTTCTATCTCGTCCAATATCTTCCCAATCAGGATTTGATAGCTGATCTTAACCTGTTTTTCCACAAAACGGTCGTAACGGGGAGCGAACCTCCTCCAGAACCGTCTCTCCTTATTTGCTCGTTTTCCATCTTCCATTTACCGCAATCCTCTTCTTCTATAGTAGTGACAAAGAGACGGCCATTACCACCATCCCAAAGATCGCGCCGATTATTGCAACGTGCTCCTCACCCGTCTCGAAGGAGAGGGGCAAAAGCTCGTCGAAGGATATGAAGACCATGATCCCCCCCACCGCCGCCAGCGTCATTGACAGGACGAAGTCGTTGAGAAACGGCCGGAGGATGAAAAACCCGATGATCGCGCCCAACGGCTCCGCCACGCCGGAAAAAAAGGAGTAGAGAAAGGCGGTCTTTCTGCTCTTGGTGGCGTAGTAGATCGGCATCGATACGGCGATTCCCTCGGGGATGTTGTGAACGGCGATCGCCACTGCCAGGGGGATTCCGAGGGAGAGGTCGCTTATCGATGAGAAGAGAACCCCCATCCCCTCGGGGAAGTTGTGAATCGCAATCCCCAGGGCGGTGAAGGTTCCCGTCGCCATCAGCTTTTTGTTTTCCGGGGCGCCTTCCACCTGCTCCTCGAAATAGTTGTGGGGCACGATCCGGTCTATGAGGAACATAAAGATAATTCCGCCGAAAAAGCCGAGGTTTGCGTAAACGAATCCCACCCCGTCGATGGCGTTTCTCAAAAGCTCCACAAAAGAGACGTAGACCATCACGCCCGCTGAAAATCCGAGGGTCACGGAGAGGAAGGAGTGTTTGAACTCCTTGATAAAGAGGGACGCAACGCTCCCTATGCCGGTGGACAACCCGGCGAGGGTGGTGATCAGGATCGGTATCCAGATATTTTCGTCGTTCATATTTCCGCCATAATTCGATTCAGGTCAAGATCACGAAATCACTTAAGGGGCGCAATATTTAATATCTCACCCATGTTTATCCGCTCATCAAATCAGAAATCCGGTATTGAATTTGTTGTGTTGTTTAAAGGTATCTATCGGTCAGTTCGAGTAGTTTTCCCTTATATCATTTTTCCCGGATCGTATCAACAAAAACTTGACTAAAGGGCTTCGGCTCTTGTTTTTTTCTGCCTCACAACCAATAAAAACGTTGACAATCCCTCTTGTTCTAAAGTATTTTCAGTTAAGATGAAGCTTGGGTAATGGAGTATCAAGATGCCCGAAGGAATGAAGCCCGATATGTCCTATTTTCCCTATCGCAGGAAGAAGCTATATCTTTTAATGACAGTCCCCCTCCTGCTAATTTACATCCTCGTATTCATCTACCTCTGGTCTATCAACTTTATCCTCTCCCTGATATTTCTGTCGCTTTACCTAATAATGTGTTTTTTCATGGCGTACTGCTGCGTCTATCAGGACTGCCCCTATGTCGGCGGATTCTGCCCGGGCGCGGCGGGCCTGATGCCGGCGAGCATATTAGCGAAGCTAATCTGCGGAAATAGAAAGATCGTAAAGTCAAAGTGGATGTTTGATATAAACGCCTCGACCGCCTTCCTCGCCTTTCTGGGTATGCCGTTCTTCCCACTCTACTGGTTAGCCAAACTCGGTATAGTATATGCTATAGGCTATTTTTTGATACATTTAGTATATTATCTGGTTTTCCTATTAAAGATTTGCGAGGTCTGCGCCATCAAACATATATGCCCCGGCGGCAGGTTTCGAGACAAGGTTTTCAAGGGTCGGTGATTGGATAAAGAATCTCTTTTCTTCAGTACAACAATCCACCACTTTAAGATAATTTCTCCGCTTATATCCTTCCTGGCTTTATAGACAAAAATATCAACCCATCCTTAACCAAGATTTATCTCGCGGTTTTAATTGCCTCCTATTGACTTCTGACCATTTTCGTAGTATTCTGAAATTAAGTCGTGTTATCAATTATTTGGGGGTTAAAAAATGAAGAGATTAATATTAAGTTTTGTTATTACGGCGATGGCGCTCTCCATTGCCCTGGTCGGAAGCGCCCTGGGCGCCGGGTCGAAGGTGGTGAGTCTCTACTCGCTGGAGATCAGGTGCTACCTTGTCGACTCGGATTCCGTAACCAAGTTCGTGGATGAGGTCAACGCCGGGACGCTTTCGGGCGATGAGGCGTCAAACGCCTGGAGGGGACTCCTTAGGGAGGGAAACGCAAAGTCCGAAGAGCTAAAGATCGGGGGCGTGGACACGAGGTTTGTCGGGAAGGCGAAGGTAAAGGGGGATATGGTCAATATCCTCATGATGGATGACATCTACTACAAGGACCCGGTCAACGGGACGTTGAACAAGGGCTCAGTCAGGTTCGACAAGTTAGTGGTCTTCAAGAATGGTAAGGTACACACACTGCCGACGGGCAAATGGATACCCCTTGCCGAGATAGACAAGCTGAAGTCAAGCCCGGTCACGGCCGTGATGAACGTAAACAACGTCGATACGGGCGGCGATGACGGCGACACCGGAAACGGCGACGGCGCCAAGGAAGAAGAGCAGCAGCAAATGGATTAGGTTGAGACTTTTGATTACGGGTATAAGCAGCTTAAACGGAAAGCTAAAGTCAACATATTTGTGCAGTTTTTAGGAATCACAAAAAGGGGCAAACTGTTTGGGATCCGCGTTTTTTATCATTGAAAAGGAACGCTCGCGAAAATCCGAAACAGTTTGCCCTAAAAAAGTCTTTTACTCAAGGATGTCCTATCAGTATAACCAGCTTTTAAGGTGATGCTCGAATTTAATTAGTCTGTCTGCTCCAACGGGGGGCCTAATCCATATCCAGTAAAAAGGCTGAATCACCAATCAGCCCTTCTTTTCAACCAGACTCCTCGAATTAACGTAGCTGTATATAAACAGGACATAGAGGAGAAACGACAATATCCATGAGGGGAGCATACCCTTAACGGTGGCGTAACCGTAGACGAAAAGATATATGTTCGCCAGGTCCAACCCGACCTTTACCGGAAATATCGTGAGGAGCAGGACCCCCCGCCTCTGCACCGGTTTCCTGTCCGCCCATATGAGGAGAAACGTCCAGCCGAGCATGAGCGCCGCGCCAATAGCCAGCGCATACCTGAAGTCGCCCCCGAAGGTTAAGTCCTCGATCCCGTAGATTCTCGCCCCCAGTCTCGGAAAATACATGGGAACCACCCATAGCCCGTCGAGGATCGCCCCGACCCAGTAGCTTATCCTCAGCCACAAGATTCTTCTGTCCACATTTTCCACTTTTTCCACTTTTTCCATATTTTGCCTCCTTTTTAGTTAGTCTAACTAACATTTGCCTTAAAAAAAATCAGTCCTTATTATTAGAACCATTGTAGTTAGAGAGTATCTTTTTGAATATCTCGATCAGCACCTTCGCCTCATCGTCCGAGAGCGCCCCCCTGACCCTCTCCGAGAATTCGGTGAGCGCCCTCACCTCCGCCTCGATAAGCCTCTTCCCATCGCCGGAGAGGCTTATATGGTGAATCCTCCGGTCTTGAAGCGATATCGTCTTATCTGCCAGCCCGCTCTTGATCAGCTTTCCGATCCCCACGCTGGCCGACGCCTTCGACACCTTCAGGTGATCGGCCAGCTCGCTCACCGTGGGGCTCCCCAGCTGGAATATCGCCTCGAGGTATATAAGCTGGTTTACCGTGACTTCCGGGTAGTCGCCCCCCCCGATGATCTCCTCCTTGAACCGCCTCATTGAGGCGTGGACGATCTCGTTTATCCTTATAAGGAGCTGTATAAATTCCATCGTTGCGACCATATATTTAGTTAGTCTAACTAAAATACTACTTCACTATATAAAATATGTCAAGAAAAAAATGGCGGTACTTTGATTTTTTTAAGGTCGATAAACTGGACTTACAAGCGCCACTTTATGAACAATAAAAAGGTGGATTTTTATGATTGGATTATGCCTCTTCTCGCTGCCAAGGCAAAGAAGCGTCCGTGAGAATCAAAAATCGGTTTGCACGAGAATGGGGATGGCTATTCATTTATATAGAAACAAAACGACAGTCTTTGATAACCGCTCTATTACAGGACAACAACAGAACAGTCTTCAATCGAGCTGTTCTATTAACGAATTGAATCCGAAAAATAAAATTTGGCATTATTGAAAATCGGGGAAACCTATTGTCAATACAACTCCTGACCGTTGAAAACTATTTTTCATAAGTTTCAACTACTGACTTATATTTCATGTGGATCATATTTCTATCGAATTCATCGAACTCTTTGAGCATGGCATCCTGCTCTTCCTTTGTAAAGTAATCCAAAATTGGGAAGAAGAAATCTTTATCCTCCTTCCTTATATGCTCGGGATAGAATTCGATTAGCGTGTTTAAGTGCCCAACAATTACATCTAAATCATGCTCTTTGCCATCCTTTAAATAGTTCTCTTTTGCCTGAACCAGATCCCCCGTTACCTTACGGGCGAACTTGTGTTCATCAATCAACTCCTGCATTATTTTCTCGTGATCCGGCGTCATTTTCTTCTTCAGCAGATCACGAAAAAGAATATCCTCCTCTTTCCCATGATGTGTTTTGTCTGCGTATATTCTTATAAAATCGACCACTGTATCGATTAAGACGGCGTTTAGAGTGTTAGTCGCCGTGATACGTTCTTTTTCCCTTCCAATAATTGCGATCATTCGCTCAATAAGACGATGTTCGTGCATTAGAGGCCCTATTGGTTTCATATTTATCCCTCCTTCTTAAAAGCGTCTTTTTAGATACCTTCAGCAAATTTTTTAACCAGATTTGTTCCTCTTTTCAAATCTTCATCTGTAAGTCCTTTGTTGAATGCAAAACGTAATATCAGCTTTCACTTCAAATAATCGATGAATCTCTTGATCTCCCGCTCGGACTTGCTGGACAAGCCGTAGCTTTCGGACCGAAAATTTTTCTTATTTCTTATCCCTTTTTTACCCGCATCATTGAGGAAATGAGCGAAAGTCCTGGAATCTTAAAGAAGTCCCATTATTGGACGCCCCGGCGCTCCTTGAACGGCCCGCCGGATCAAGAATTTGTATCGGCGAAATAGTAGACCTTTTCCCCCACCCTCTTTTGCTCCAGCAGCCCCCTCTCGAAGAGCTCTTCGATATATTTAACCACCTCGTTTCTGTGGATCCCCAGCCCGTCCGCAATGTCGGCCGTCGTGCACGGGCGCCTCTGAAGCATCTTTACAATATCTTCCCGGGTTGAGGCAAAATCCGCCTCCTTATGAATCGACCGGAAGTCCGCGATAACCTCGGCCTGAGGCTCAAACAGCTTCGCGAGCTCCTTCATTCGATTTTGATTAACGGCCAGGGCATATTCCTCGGACGGGGGCCGTGTCACGGTATTGAGCTGAACGCGGTCCGGCCCGATCTTCAGGGCGTGGGCGGCGATCTTTTTAACGTCGTCCACGGCCGCGTTGTAGCCGTCCAGCAAAAACACCTCCAGCCAGAGGTCACCTTTGTGCTCCGACCTGAAGGTGACAAGGCCTTCCACCATCTCCTCAAAGTCAATGCCGTCAACCGGCCTGTTGACCGCCTCGAAGGTCGAGGCGTCGCCGGCGTCCAACGACGGGATCACGAGATTCGCATCGATCAGCCCCCGGCGAACCTCCTTTTGCCACAGAAGCGAGCCGTTCGTCAGGACGGCGACCGGGACATCGGTCATCAAACGAATCGCCTCTATGAGATCGCCGATTCTCGAGTAAAGCGTCGGCTCCCCCGACCCGCTGAGGGTGATGTAGTCGGGCCTTGTATCAAGCTTCTCCTTCAACTCCGATACTATCTTGTCTAAGGGAAACCACTCCCCCCTCTCCATCGTGCGGTTGGTGGTCGCCCCGAGCTGGCAGTAGATGCAGTCGTACGTGCAGGTCTTGAACGGGACGAGGTCAATCCCGAGGGAACGTCCGAGACGTCGGGATGGGACGGGGCCGAAGATGTAACTCATGGTATAAGGTATCTCCTCTGTTTAAGTATTAGAATGTGTCTAAGGGCTGGGCGCGCCCTTAATTAAAATATTGCTTACCCCCCTCAACTGTTCGGACAACCCCACAAACCGGTTCAACAACAGGAGAGGAATTAATCTCGAATCCTCAATCGAGCATGCACTTCTTCGGCATCCGGCTCTCGTCCGGCCTTATGTTTACCCCGTTCTTCTCGAGGAGGGTTTTAACGAGCTTGCCGTCCAGCTCCCTCGGGGAGAGGCCCTCCACCACGGAGAGGGCCGCCGCCGTCCCCGCCGCCTCGCCGGTGCTCATGCAGGTGCCGCTTATCCTCAGGGCGGACTGGGCAACCCTGTCGCTCGATACGCACCTTCCGGCCATCAGGAGGTTTTCCACCTTCAGCGGGACGAGGCTCCTGTACGGGATGTCGAAGGGGGGGTGGTTGTCGTATCTCCCTACCTCAGTGTCGTCTATTGGGTGGACATCTATCATATAGCGGCACGATGCGACCGCGTCTTCAAAGCTCCTCCCGGACAGTGCGTCCTCCTCGGTTATGACGTACTCGCCCGTGATCCGCCTCGTCTCCCTCACATAGATGTTGGTCGCTGTTGTGGCAACGTACGCGTCCTGGAAGTAGGGGTGGTTCTTCAATAAATCCACCGCCTCCCTGATCTGCTTTCTTAAGGCGATGTGCGCCCTTGTCAGGTCTTCCGCCTTCGTGCCGTCGACGTTTTTCACGTGGGCCAGGTTGACAAGGAGCCTCCCGCGGCTCACCGGCATCGGGACGAGGAAGCTCGCATCGTAGGGGATCTCATAGTCTATCCCCTTCTCCCTGGCGAGCCCCATCAGAACCGGCGCCAGGAGAAATATCCCCCCCACCGGGATTGCAGGGTTGTCCTTAAGCTTCCCCTCATTCTGGAGGTGAAAGAGAAGCGACACCGAGGGCATCAACCCGTCCTTCTTTCTCCCCTTCTCGAAGGGTGCGCCGGAAAACGCGGAGACGTCCCCGTCGCCGGTGCAGTCGATGGCCCTCTTTCCCATCACCGCCTGCCTCCCCGACTTGTTTTCAACTATGATCCCTTTGATAGTACCCTCTTCCAAAATCGATCTCACGGCCATCGTGTGAAGGAGTATCTTGACCCCCGCATCGTTGAGCATCTCAAGCGCCACGTCCTTGAAAAGCTCTACGTCGTAGGTGTTTGCCAAGGAAAAATCGTACACGACGTCCGCCGGGTCGTGTTTCACGTACCCGCCCAACTCCGCCATCCTGTCCATGAACTCCCCTATGAGGCCCCCCTTTCCCATCATCTCCGGGAGCGGGTTGACCAGATACGAGGTCGCCGTCCCGCCGAGAAATCCCTCTTTTTCTATGAGAAACGTCTCAGCTCCCCCCCTTGCGGCGGCAAGGGCGGCGAATATACCGGAGGTGCCCCCTCCGCAAACGATTACGTCGACCGAATCGAAAACGGGAATCTCCCGCGAGCTCTCGTGATAGGTATCGCCCATCTTTCAACCTCCTCTCTCGCTATGGATATGATATAACATCAAACAACGAGCACAGCTCAAGCAATGTCCGCTCTTCTTAGAGGCCCTCAGCGAACATCTTCGCCAGATCAGCCCCTTTTTTCAGGTCTTCTTCGGTGGGCCTGCCGTTGAACTCGAAGCTGTCTGTAAGCTCCCACTTCAGGTCGTCGATGAACTTTTTCAGCTCCCGCTCGGCCCCGCCGGACCAGCCGTAGCTGCCGAACCGAAAGAGTTTCTTGTTCTTAATCCCCTTCCTGGCCGCCATGTCGAGGATATGGGCCACCGGCACGAAAAGCCCCGCCTCATAGGTCGGGGCGCCGATAACGACGCCCGACCTCGTCAGGAGGGAGGGAAGCACGTAGCTGACATGGGTCCGGGAGGCGTCAAAGGCCTCGAAGGGGATCCCGGACTTTTTCAACGCCTCGATCACGACGTCGAGCATCATGTCGGTGTTGCCGTACATCGACCCGTGAATCACGGTTATTCCCCTCTCCCCCTCTCCTACCCCGTACGACGCCCACTTCTTATATAGGTCTATGATCCGTCCCGGCTCCTTCTTCCAGATCAGGCCGTGGGAGGGCGCGATGATCTTGACGGGGACGGACGACAGCTTGTCGATCGCCTTCGTAACCATACCGCTGAACTTGGTCACGATGTTGGTGTAATAGCGAAGCGACTCCTTTTCGTAGTAGTCGATATCGGAGCAGGTCTCGTCGAAGATGTTATCCTCGATCGCCCCGTACCCGCCGAACCCGTCACAGGAAAAAAGGACGCCGTCTTTTGTCTCCAGGGTCATCATAGTCTCGGGCCAGTGGACCATAGGCGTGTGGAAGAACTTCAGCGTGCGCGATCCAAGAGACAGCTCCTCGCCGTCCGCTACGGTCACCACCCTTTCGGTGATTCCGTAAAACGCCTCAAGGAGGCCCTTCGTGCGCTCGGTCCCGACGAAGACCGCCTTCGGGGCGGCATCCGCCAGCCTGGCCAAGGCCCCGGTGTGATCCGGCTCCATGTGGTTTATTATCACATAGTCTATCTCCGGGGGACTTGCTATCTCCGCAATCTTGTTTAGCAGGTCTTCCGTCTGGAACGCCTTTGATGACTCTACGATCGCCTTCTTCTCGTCGTCGATGAAGTAGGCGTTGTTTACTATACCCACATCGGTTATGGGCCAGATCCCCTCGAAGAGGTCTGTTGTCCTGTCGTTTACGCCGATCCAGTAGATATTCGGTACGATCTCAATTACTGACATGGAAAAACTCCACTAAAATTAACACTCTAAAAATGAATGAGGTATCACCTGAGATATTTATCTGCCGGCTTCTCTTCAATTCTGATGTTGAACGTCCTCACGTTGTCCGATGAGTTTGTCACCTTGATGATGTGGTATGATGTGAGGGGCGGCCTGAACGTGAAACTGCCGCTATCCGTAGTCGTCCAGACGACCTTGCCTTCTGTGGTCTGCCCTTCCAGCTGCTGTATGATATCGACCTTCAAATCCATTCCGAGATCGGTTACGATCATATAGTCCCTATCGTCCTGAAGAAGAATCCCTTTGGTGAACGGCTCCCCCTTCATGCAGGCATCTTCTATCTCGACGGCAAATAGGGGAATTGAAAAGGATAAGACTATCGACAACATCAGAACTAAAACGATTCTTTTCTTCATTTCAGCCTCCTGAAAATAGTATATATTATAAAATCTCACGAATTTACTCCTTCAACCTCCCCTGAAGATAGCACATGATGTGCCCGCAGTCAACAGTGTTGAAATTCAATCCCTAGATAAAAAAGCCCGGTTCGTATGCCGGGCTTCATTATTCGGCAATAAGATAAAGCGTCAAATCTATCTTCCCGCAAAAAAAGGGGGAGCTTTAAGCCCCCCCTTTTTACTCTGTAGATTTTCAGGATGTTTGATGACGTTATAAGACTTTTGATAAACCGCTGCTACTTCTTGCCGATCAGCTCCTCGACCTCCTCCCTCCCCTCTTCCAGCTCCTCCACCTGCTCCTTGTCCGATCTCAGAAGCAAGGCCATGAACTCCCCGACGTGCTCCTTCTCCTCCTTGGCGATGTCGAGCAAGACCTTCTTAAGATCATTGTCGCTCGCCAGCGCCGCCATCTGCTCGTAGAGGTTGATCGCGTCGAGCTCCGCGATGATCCCGGCCCTTATGATTTCCCGGTCGAGGTCGTCCTTTTTGATCTTGCTAATATCAATCGGTATCTGTGAAAGCATATCCAAACTCCTTTCCTCTAAGGTTAAACAATTCCATGCATCTATATCCTAATCCAATATTTTTTATCAGAAAGCATATCAGAAGGCCATCTCCGGCTTCCATATCTCCCAGACCTTGCCCGAAAGACTGGGGGTTGGACTCAGGGTCTTCTTCCCCGGCTGCCACCCCGACGGTGTCGCTTCGCCCGTCTTCCTGACGTGCTGGAATGCCTTGAGCTGCCTCAACGCCTCCGAGACGTTCCTCCCCACAGAAGGAGTCAATATCTCTATCGCCTGGACGATCCCGTCCGGGTCGATTATGAAGCGGCCGCGCACATTGACTCCCGCCTCCTCGTCATACACCCCGTATACGGTCCCGATTCGGCCGCCGGCGTCGGTTAGCATCGGGTAGGGAAGTCCCCCCTTGACCATCTTGGAGAGCTCCTCCTCCTGCCATATCTTGTGGGAAAACCTGCTGTCGACGCTCATGGCCAGAATCTCCGTGTCCAGCTTCTTGAATTCATCATACTTTACGGCAACTGCCGTAAGCTCAGTAGGTCAAACAAACGTAAAGTCTCCCGGATAGAAGCAAAGAAGTACCCATTTCCCCCTGTACTTGGAGAGCTTGATGTTTTCAAATCCCCCCTTGTAAAAAGCGCTGGCTTCGAAATCCGGGGCCGGCTTACCTACCTTTGCGATCATTACGCGTCCTCCTGTTTGAAACGCCCTTTGTTCCTCCGGCTTTTCCGCGGCCTCAAGCAGCGGCCCGCCCGCCGGCTTTACACATTTGTCTTTTGGCTCCGCCATTTTGCCCCTCCTCTAATAGATTAAATTTTCCTCTCTTGTTATCCATTAATTATATACAATAAATTAATGGTGTTAAAGCATTTTTAACCACCAAAACGCCAAAGACAACTCTGCATTATTTTGCAGTCGCCTTGACGCGCTCCTCCTGTGACATTGCCGCGAGCTTCTTTATATCACTCACGTTCAGCCCGAGTCCCTTTGCCACACGCTCGCCGTAATCGCCGTCAACCTTATAGAAGAGAGCCGTCTGCCTGAGCTCTATCCTTTTTTGTGCGTTCTTAAGATGCCCTACGATATTGCTCACGAGATTTTCACGATCCTTATCTTTCATGACCTTGTTGTAAAGATCGCCGGGCTGAACAAAATCAACATCTCCAAGCTCATAGGTGTGTCTCGCGGCCATCCCGGAAATATCGAGCTTCGGGAAAACTATGTCTGGATCGGGACTCGACCCGCCAAAGCTGTTCGGCCAGTAGTTAGGTCCCCCGCCGCCGTTATCGTCGAAGCGCATATAGCCGTCTCGCTGATAGCTGTCCATCTTGCACGCCCTCGGGGCGTTAATCGGCAACAGGTGATAGTTGGGGCCGAGTCTGTGGCGATGGGTATCGTGGTAACTGAACAGTCTCCCCTGAAGCATCTTGTCCGGGGAAGGTCCTATGCCCTGGACGAAATTTCCAGGAGAAAAGGCCGCCTGCTCGACTTCCGCAAAATAGTTATTCGGATTTCTATTCAGGACCAAACGGCCGACGTCCATGGGTGGAAAGTCGCCGTGGGGCCAGACCTTTGTAATATCAAACGGATCGAACCGATAATCTTTTGCCTGCTCCGGCGTCATTATCTGCACTTCCAAACGCCACGAGGGAAAATCGCCGCGTCCTATCGATTCATGGAGGTCCCGCGTCACGCAGTCCGGGTCAATGCCCCTCATTTTTGCCGCCTCTTCCCCGGTAAAGTTGTCAATCCCCTGTTCCGTCTTGAAGTGCAGCTGCACCCAAAAGTACTCACCTTTCTTGTTATACCACATATAAGTGTGGCTGCTGTACCCGTTCATATTTCGGAACGTCCTGGGAGTGCCGCGATCTGAAAACAGAATTGTAACCTGATGAATCGACTCCGGCGTAAGGGATAGAAAATCCCAGAACATATCCGCGTCCTTAAGGTTATTCGCGGGGTTTCGCTTCTGGGTATGAATGAAATCTGGAAACTTAAGGGGATCGCGAATAAAAAATACGGGTGTGTTGTTCCCCACCATATCATAGTTGCCCTCTTCCGTGTAGAATTTCAGGGCAAATCCCCTGGGATCCCTTTCAGAATCTGCGGACCCCTTCTCGCCGCCGACTGTGGAAAACCTGGCGAATACATCGGTCTTTTTCCCCACTTTCGATAGAAAATCGGCGCAGGTATACTTCGTCACATCGTGTGTTACTTCAAAATAGCCGTGGGCCCCAGCTCCCTTGGCGTGCACGACACGCTCGGGGATTCTCTCCCTGTCAAAATGCGCCAGCTTCTCGGTGAGATGAACGTCCTGTATTAAAACGGGCCCCTTCAATCCCGCCGTCATCGAGTTCAAATCATTATCCACCGGCATTCCGAAACCGGTTGTGAGAATTCTTTTTTTGTTTTTCATTTCTTTACCCTCCTTTCTTATTTTTGTTTTTTTCGCTTTGCCTTTTTTGCAAACAAAGTGAACACACACCCCTCATTTCAACATGAATATTTTCAACACTTCCCATACTCTCAACATTTTCGGGAATTTCTAAATGGCTGAAATCATCATTGTCAAAATCAAGTATTGTCCCACAGTTTCTACAAATAAAATGATGATGGGGATCCATGTTCCGATCGAATCGCAACCTATCGCATGAATTGCCGAAAGTTGTAATCAACCCCAGGTCTATAAAAAGCCACAGTGACCTGTAAACCGAGTCTAATGATATATTAGGCATTTTGACGCTTACTTTCTTATATACCGTCATTGCGTCAGGGTGATCTTTGGATTTAATAACCTCTTTAAATATTTCAATTCTCTGTGGGGTAAGCTTGAATCCCGCCTGTGTTATGGTTTTTTTAAAGTCATCCAGTTTCTGAGATATTTTCTCTGAGCTGTCTTCCATTTCCTGAAACTTTATTAATTATCATTCCTATTTAAGAATTTACCCTAATTAGATGCCTTTGTCAAGTTGTTTTTTAATATGCAACTAAATCAAGTTGTTTTGATATTGATTTTTGAATCTTTAACAAAAAAATCCGTGTGAGAGTTACTAAAAACCGTTTGTAATAAGAGCTTTTTCAATTTTTCGTTTGGGGAAGTGAAGTGGAGGATTCATTCGATGCACAAACTCTTAACGAGAGCGTTGGGCTGTAATGAAATTGTATTCTATCTAATGAAGGTGTTGAACAAAAACTGGAATAGAAATGGACAAAAATATTTTACATATTTCAATTGACCTCACCGAAAGTAGTTATATAATATACCCCTTGAAACACTAATTTAGCAATTGAGATTAGAATATGCAAGAAAAAACAAAAGGAACCGCCCTCATCACCGGCGGAACCAGCGGGATAGGGAAGGCCTTCGCCACGGCCTTCGCGAAAAAGGGGTACGATCTCGTTATCACCGGCAGACGCCGGGAAAAGATCGAGTCCGTTGCAGATTCGATCAAAAAGGAGCATAAGGTAAAGGTCGAGGTGATCATTTGTGAGCTTTCTGACAAAAAGGAGCTGGATAAGCTGATAGAGAGGGTAAGATCGACGGACAACCTCGAAATCCTCGTCAACAACGCCGGCTTTGCGGTGAGCGGGAGCTTCCACGAATCGGATATCGGGCCGCAAAGGGAGATGCTGGCGGTGCACTCGGTCGCCACCATGGAGCTGACGTACGCGGCGCTTCCGAAAATGGTGAAGAACGGCAGGGGGTATATTATCAACCTGTCATCCATCGGCGGGCTTTTGCCCTTCCCCGGAAACTCAATCTACTCGGCGACCAAGGCCTTCGTGAAGTTCTTCACCGAGAGCATCCATCTCGAACTCAAGGGGACCGGCGTTAGGGTACAGGCTCTGTGCCCCGGTATGACCGTAACGGATTTCCACGAGAAGATGGGGCTTAAACCTTCCGAGATCTATGAAACCAAGGGGATGAGCAAGGCGATGAGCCCCGATGAAGTCGTCAAAATATCTCTCGACTGTCTAAAGAGAGACAGGCCGATCTGTATCCCCGGGCTGAACAACCGGATAACCCATCTCATGGTCCGCTTTATGCCTGAGAGATTGATGTATAAGATAATCGTCTCGTCTCTCAGGAAATAGAGAGGTTGGCGATTCAGGCGGGAGTTTATAGATTCAAAATCTCTCTATACTTGACTCGGCTCGCCTTTTGAGCTGTGTTCAAGCATGATGGGCGGATTGAGACAAAAGGACTCATTTGGAGCATCTCCTGTAATTGGGTAATCGGGGAGAAAGGTATGAGCGTTAATATTAAAAATCTAATCCCGATGATAATGTCGCCCATCCTCTTTATACTGATCCTGGTCCTGACGTTTTTGAGGCTCAAGGGCGGGGGTATATGGGACGGGTGGATATTCAACATGGACATCGTCTTTGTATGCGCATACCTCTTTTGGATTATCTTGGAATCGAAGGTTTCGAAGAGCGAGCTGGACAAGGGGGACAAGACCCGCGACTTCGGGACGTGCGAGCTCTACGCGATAGGCCAGGCGGCGGTATTCCTCTCCGCCCTCTGGTTTAAATCGGTCTGGCAGTCCCCCGGCCCCTTTCACCTCCTCGGATTTTCGATATTTCTCATCGGCGTCTCCTTAAGGCTCTGGGCGATCAGGACGCTGGGGAGGTACTACTCGCACATAGTCAGGGAGGTCGACGGCCACAGGATCATAGACTCGGGGCCCTACAGGTACATCCGCCACCCGGCCTACTCCGGGATGATCGCGGCAAACCTCGGCGTCATAATCTACTTCTTCAATCTCCCGACCTTGATTATTTACCTCTTTCTCTTTATACCGGCGATAGCGCTGAGAATCCTGGGGGAGGAGAAGACCCTTTTCAAGATGGATGGCTACCCGGAGTTCGCAAGGGAGAGAAGGCGCCTCTTTCCGGCCCTGTGGTGAGTGGGGGGACAAATTGACGGACGGGCCATTTTAGGCAAGAAACGGATCGGGTCAAGACAAGAATGAGAGAAGTAGGGGAATGATCAATTGATTAATCTGCCTAAAAAAATCGGATCCGATATTAACTGACTTCAATATCCGGCATTGAAAACCAGTTTAGATAAGGAAGGGCGTCCCCAGGCGCCCTTTTTTCTTCCATCTTCAAACACCTCTGCCGTCTCGGTTTTTTTCAATCATCCGAAAAAAAACAAAAAAATCCCTTGACACACGCTTTTTTTGTGCTATATTTGAACTATAAAACGATATAGGTACAAAATGATTTTTAGGACAAATTAATGAAGCAGGAAAAGCTGGATGAAATACTAAAAACGGCCAGGAAGCTCTTCGCCCGCTACGGCCTCAAGAAGACAAACCTCGATGAGATCGCCCGGCTTGCGCGGGTCGCCAAGGGGACCATCTACAACTACTTCGGGAGCAAGGACAGGGTCTATATGGAGGTCCTCAACCGGGAGGCGGACGAGATTCTGGAAAGCGTCCTGTCGTCCGTCGAAAGAGAGACCTCCCCCGACAAAAAGTTAGTTTCCTTTGTCCGCGCAAAGTTCAAGTATATGCACAGGGCCGTAAATATCCTAAATCTTGACAAAGAGGGGATAGAAAATCTCCTGCCGAGCGCCGAGAAGATTCGAGACGATTTTTTCAATCGGGAGAACAACATCATCGTATCCATTCTGAAAGAGGGGATCGAAAAGGGGACCTTCAAGACCAACGACATACTCCTTACCGCAAGGGCGATCGGCTATGCGCTGAAGGGCTTTGAGCTCAACTGGCTGGTGCAGGAAAGCGAGGAGCTCATAGAGCATTATCTCGACGAATTGCTGAAGCTCCTTTTCTTCGGAATTATGTCTGAAAAGGGGGTTAAAGACACGGCCTGAAAGCCGCCCCTCTGTAAAACACTTCAATAATGGTGTGAAAGATGATTTCAGAAATTGTAGAGGTGCTTTTTACCTTCTCTGTCTTTTCTATCCTGGGATGGATCCTCGAGGTCTCTTACCGCTCTTACAACGCCGGGAGGTTCGTCAACCCCGGTCTTTTGAAGGGGCCCTATCTCATACTTTACGGCACGAGCGCCCTGATCCTTATCGTGGCCATATCTCTGCTGCGGGAATCGGGCCCGGCGATAAAGGCGCTGGTCTATATCATAATCATAACCGGGCTTGAATTTGCCTCGGGAGTCATCGCCAAGCGCCTTTTCAACACCCGCCTCTGGGACTATTCCGACCAGCATCTCAATTACAAGGGCTACATCTGTCTAAAGTTCTCGATTTACTGGACGTTTGCGGCGTTTGTCTTTGAATATCTTATATTTCCGGCATACAAGAATGCCCTCTTCGGTTTTCCGCCCTCCTCTGTAATATTTTTTGCGATAGCCCTCTCCTCCATAATGCTTGTCGATTTCCTGACCCTATCGGTGGAAACCTTCTTCAGGCTTACGCCGGAAGAGAGAGAAATTCTTAACAGGCAATACACAAGCGTGACGAGGCCCCTTCTTGAAGACCAGAGGGTGGCGATCCTATCTGAATGTAACCACCACAACGGCAAGTCAAGGTTGGACCATGTAAAGGAGGTGGCGTATCTTGGCCTTATAGCGGGGAAGAAGCTTTCCCTCGACTGTGATGCTATCGTCCGGGGGGCACTGCTGCACGACCTTTTCTACTACGACTGGCTGCGGGAAGGGCCGAGACTCCACGGCTTCAGGCACCCGAACATCTCCCTCAAGAACGCTCGTGAGATAACAAGCCTCTCCAGAAAGGAGGAGGACATCATCAAAAAACATATGTGGCCCCTTACCGTGATTCCGCCCATTTACTTGGAGTCGCTCGTCGTCTCATCGCTGGACACGTTTTGTTCCATAAGGGACTATCTGACCGTGAAGAGATATTACGAAACGGCAAAGACTTCCGTGATCCGCTTCGGCCTGGAATTGATCGAGAGGGGAAGATGACGACAAAAAGGGCGCCCGAAGCGCCCTTTTCTAGCAAAACTGTAGATGAAACCTTCTCTTTTTTTTACTTGCCCCAGGCGAGTATACAAAGCACAATGACATTGACGATGGGGATGAGAAGAAGAATGATCCACCATGCTGGCTTGCCCCTTGCCTTTAAGATGTCTATACCAACAATTATCCCAATGATAATATTCACAAGGGGTATCAGGAGCAGGATAAGCCACCAGACGGGCCTCTTGGCAATGTTAAGTAGCAGGACAATATTGAGAATGGGAATCCAGGCAAACCAGGCGTTTTTCGTATTGGTCTTTTTTGCAATACCCATGAGGGCGAGGGCGAAGAAAACGTAACCCAAAACAGCAATAAGTATTGAGCCAAAACCACCCCCACCGGCCTCTTCTGCGTACTGCATGATAAACAGCGAAGGATCCATTTAAGCCTCCTCTAAAGGATTAAAAACATACTTCGTTGAAGCTATCATAAATGCTTAAGAATAGCAAGCATTTTTTGGAGTTAATTAAAAGCTCAACTTTCACGACACTTGTATCATTATTATAGTAAGTTAATATTAACCCTCGATGCTCAGCTTCTTAAAGACAATAAAAAAGGGGGGAATAGTCCCCCCTCTCTTGTTCGGAATTTAACTCGTGGGTTAATACCTACGATGGTTATCCCTCTGATTCCTGCTCCGAGGAGGCTTTGCCTCGTCGACGTTCAGTGTTCGTCCGGATAAATCCTTTCCGTGTAATGCCTCTTTCGCCTCTTCGGCTTCGGCCTGGGTCGACATTTCGACAAATCCAAAGCCTTTTCTCTCGATGACCTTGGCCTCTACAACCTCTCCATATTCCGAAAAGAGGTTTTCGAGCTCTTCAGCGGTCACCGAATAGCTGAGGTTTCCCACAAAAAGTTTGCTTCCTTGCATTCTTGACTCCTTTTTCTCTATTTAACAACGGTCACTTCAGGAGGCGAAAACAAGAAAACAACAATACCTCTCTCAAAACACATTATTAAACTCGAGAATAAAACATAAAAAACTGCTATTGAAATTATCGGACACCTTGATGATACGCCTCGACTCTCTCTTTAGCAGTATCCATAATCAGGACCCCGCGCCCTGATCGTGATTAACAATACAACAAATTTTTTCATATGTCAAGAAAAATGTGCGTTATGAAGACAAGAAAAGACATATTTTGTAGATAAGTAAGGATAAAATGCCTGTATTTTTCATTATAGAACGATCGATATGGACATCAAATCGTCTAAAATCGCCATGAATATTAAATAAAAGGAAGTATTTACCAAAAGTATCTTAAAGATTGACCTATCTAATATCAATGCTTCACTAATTTCAATGCTTCAACATATCAACATTCGAACTGTTATTGACCTTGCCCCCCATTTCTATTTATGCAATCCGAAGGATTTCAACACCCACATTGTTTATACCATTAAGAAATTATGCAAATTCAAAGTCAAGGAGGCATAGTCATGGATAGAATAAAGAATAAGACGGGCGTGGTTCTTGTATTTGCGGCGATTGTCCTTCTCTTCGCCGGATCTGTCTCAGGACAGGATTTATACAGGAACGTACGAAATAACAATACAGGAACATCGTCTAAAACGGGATACGGATCGTGCATAAATCCCGGTTCGGGGAGCTACTGTAATTACGCCTGGAGGAACAATCCGGCGGGCACCATGCCCGGCGGTTTTCTCCGGTTCATGATCAAAAGGAATCAATATGATAGTCGGGAACAATATTACAACGAAAACCGGAATTGGTATAAAGAGCGGAGACTCGACGGGGCGAGGGGTCGTAACGACAGGACTCACCGAGATGGATACGACAGGTATAATCGGGGATATTATAATTGGTCCCGCTGATCTCGGGCGGCCGAAGTCGGGCCGCTGACAGCCAACAGGGGCCGGCGGAGCATAGCGGGGCGTCACCTCCCCCCGGCCCAAAACCGTCGGCCAAATCAAAGGGGGGACGGGTCATTACAACCCGCCCCCCTTTTATATACACAATATCGGTTTGTTTTCGAGGATAAAACTATATTATATCCCCACCTCTACTTGCCAGCTTCCTTTGCCTTCTTCATCTCCATATCCCTGAGCTCTCTCCTCAATACCTTTCCCACGGTGCTCTTCGGCAGCTCGTTCATGAACTCCACCACCTTCGGCACCTTGTAGGCGGCGAGGTTCTTCTTGCAGTAGGCGATGACTTCCTCTTCCGTCAGCTTTTCGCCCGGTTTGACGACGACAAACGCCTTTATCGTCTCGCCCCTGTACTTGTCCGGCACCCCGGCGGCGCACGCCTCGAGGATCTTCGGGTGCTCGTAAAGGACGTTGTCTATCTCCACTGGATAGATATTGTATCCCCCCGCAATGACCATATCCTTCTTCCTGTCCACGATGGTTAGGTAGCCGTCCTCGTCGAAGAATCCGAGGTCGCCCGAGTAGAACCACCCGTTTCTCACCGCCTCTTTCGTCTCCTTCGGCTTGTTGTAGTAGCCCATCATGAGCTGCGGACCCGTGATGATTATCTCCCCCGTCTCGTGAGGCTTGAGCTCCTTCGTCCCCTTGTCCGAATCCATCACCTTGACGTCCGTGTCTGCGATCGGGATGCCCACCGTCCCCGGCTTTATGGTTCCGCTGCTCGGGGTGATGGTCGCCGCGGGGGAGACCTCGGTCATCCCGTAGATCTCCGACATCGTGGCCCCGGTGAGGTCTTTCAGGTCCCTCAGCGTTTCCGGTGCGAGGGGGGCCGCGGCGGAGAAAAACCCCTTTATAAAGGTGAGATCGAGACTGCGGAAGCTCGGCTCGTTCAAAAGCCCTACGAAGATTGTCGGAACGCCCGGGAGCCATCCCGGCTTGGTCTTCTTCAAGATTTCAACGATTCCCTTCGGCTCGGGGCGGGGTATCAGTATCTGCGTCCACCCCATCCAGACGGCAAAACAGCTTATGATGTTTCCCGCCGAGTGAAACAAGGGGTAGGTGCCGACGATCGAATCGTCCCCGAAAGTAAGATCGGGAAACCATCTCTGTATCTGCTGCACGTTGACGGAGAGGTTCTTGTGGGAGAGCATGACCCCCTTGCTGACCCCCGTGGTTCCGCCGGTGTAGATCAGGGTCGCTAGATCGTCCCACTTGCTCTTGTCTTCGATCGGCTCCTTTGAGTATTTTTTTATCAGGTTGATGAAAACCTTTACGTCATCGGTCTCTTCGATATCTCTGTGCATTGCCTTCTTCACATAGGGGAAGAGCTGCTTCTTTGGAAATGAGAGGTATGAATGAATATGGCAGGCGATTATCTTCTTTATCTTCGTCTTGGGCATCAATCCCTGCATCCGGGGCACCAGTAGCGAAAGAGTGATGATATACTCCGAGCCGGAGTCGTTCAGCTGATACTCCAGCTCCCGCTCGGTATAAAGGGGATTGTTCTGCGCTATAACGGCCCCGATGCGCATGATGGCGAGATCGGCGATAACCACCTGAGGGATGTTCGGAAGGCATACCGCCACGTTGTCCCCCTTTTTGACACCCATGTCAATGAGCGCCCGGGCAAAGCTGTTGACCAAACCATCGAGCTCCTTATAGGTGATCTTTCTGCCCATGTAGTTGATGGCCGACTGGTTAGGGTACTTCTCCGCCGATCTCTTCAGCGCCTGAGAAATGGTGTGCTTATCGTAATCGATATTCTTCGGCACGTTAGGTGGGTAAAACTTATGCCATACTTTTTCCGCCATAATTTCCTCCTTCTGTCTTTAGATAGAATAAATCAAAATTTATCGTAATCAACTTAATCATCTCATCGGAGCCTTGCGTCAACCGCGATTCCCCTTAAAAAACCAATTTGAAATTTAAGCCCTTTCCCTTTTCCCAAACGGAGTTAATTTACCACAAATGAATATCAGAAGCAAACAAGAAAATATTTCAAAAATGAATGTTTGTATTTTATCGGTGGAAGTTGGGAAATATGTGGTCACAAAGAGTTAAGAGGAGTTGAAAAAGACCCCGGCAGCCTTTTTGGAATAATTGGAGCCGAAGGCCAAAATACCGATGTTGTCAATTCATAACAGGATCGGGAGTCAAAAGCCCCGTCTCTTTGGACGGAAGAAATAAATTTCGCCGTTTCTATTTCTTGCCAAGCGGTTTTCGATTCAGTAAAAAAACAATGAGTTCATTAGTGATTCATTAGAAAGACTCATCAAGGCAAATATCAACTTCCGATCTCACTCTTCAGCTCAATGGACAAATTGAAGAACATTTAGAGAGGCGACTTATAATAAAGACACTTTCTTGGTTTTTTATCAGGTTTTGTGAATAGACCGGTCTCCCCATCCGGCCCTGACGTCCCGGGCTTTCTTTTCACCACAGCATTCGAATATCCCTCGATTCCATGAAGAGGGGGGTGAGGCTTTATTTTTTTCATTATACGCGGGCGGGGAACTCTCCTACTCGTAACTGCCGTGACCGCCGCTGGGATCCATGCCTCCGCCGGGGCCTGTGTTGCCTCCACCTTCGATGAAGTCATTGCCGGTATCGGTCTCCTCCAGAAAATTGGAAAGCTCCTCGGTCGAATTCCCCTCTTTTTTGTCCTCCTTTTTATAATAGGTAACCGTCCCGTCTTTGTGCTTGGTGTACCATCTATTTTCATTCTCATCGTAATAGGTCACCGAGCCGTCAGGGTGAACGGTGTAAGCCTTCTTCCCGTCCGTGTAGAAGTAGGTTACGTTCCCATCCGAGTCTCTTTCAAATTCATCCTTGAGGGACTTGGGCGTAGGGGTGCCTACGTTAAAGGAGCCGGTCTCCTTTTTGTCCCCCGTTCCGGGTGTTGGCGTGGCGACGTCAAAAGAGCCGGTCTCTTTATCTCCTCCCGTATTTGGAGTGGGAGTCCCCGTGTCGAAGGAGTCTGTCTCCTTGTTATCTCCCGTTCCGGGCGTGGGGGTGCCGATGGTCTCCGTCTCCGGGCTCTGGGCCATATTAACCTTCTCTTCCTTTACATTCCCCTTTTCCCCCTCGTAGCCGTATTCGGGGCCCGTGTTCCCCTCCAGCTTTTTCGACGCCGGGGCGGACTTGTCCAGGCTTTGGACCATCCTGTCCACTTCCTCTCTATTCCCCTTCTTCATGTCGTCCGGGATCGTTCCGCCGGAGTGATATATCACGTTTCCCTCGTGGTCCTCCACATACCACACCTTCCCATCCTTGTAGTAGGTAATGTTCGGCTGATAGCCGGGACCAATCTTAAAGCGTATGCTCCCGTCCGGGTAGTACGCCACCTCCGAGCCGTCGCTGAAAACCGTGATCGATGATCCGTCCGGCTTCTTGACTGTGTAGAGGGGGTATGGCTTGGGTTTTTTGTCACCCCCCGCCGGATCGGGGGTCCCTATCGATCCCGGCTCGCCCTTCTCGTCATAGGGCGGGAGCGGCTTGTTGAATAAGTCGTCCTCGTAGCCCATCCCCACGTCCGTTCCGCCCGACCCCGATTTATTGTCCTCCCCGCCGGGCGCATATGCGGCCGGAGGAGGCATTTTGTTCTTTATCTCCTCCACCCCCTCGACCCTATCCTTCTCCCAGATGAGGTGGGTGATCGTCCCGTCCGCGTCCTCCCTGAACGACTCCCTGCCGTCCCTGTCGTACCATACCTTATTGCCCTGGCTGTCCCTTGTATACAGCTTCTCCCCCTTTGCGGTGTAGTAGGTCACCCTTCCGTCCCCGTGATCGACCCAGATAGTCCTCCCCTCGTACCCCTGCTTCTCTCCGGGGGCGCCATATTTGTAATCCCATCCGCCGTCCGCCGAGGGGCCGTATTGTCCCGCGTCGTAGTGCCTCTTGCTCCCGTCCGGATAAAATTTGGTAACGGTTCCGTCTTCGTGTATCACGTAATCAATGCTTCCGTCCTTGTTGAAGAATATCAACAGGCTTTTATTCGTGTCGTGAAAAAGAAAGAGGCACCCAGACATGGCCAGTATCATGACACCCACGAGTATTAGGCTTATCCTTTTCATAATTTTACCCCTATATATAAAATTTTCCTGGGCGGATTCAATGCGGCTCAATCCGCATTCATCTAACATAATCTTCCGCCCGGCACATTAGGCCGCGCCGCAGGGTTGTATGAATAGTCCCGCGTCGTCCCGGTTAAAAGGAGTATGAGATGCCCAGGATGACGCTGTAGTCTCTCCTCATGGAATCGGACCTTATCGGGTCCGGCAAAAAGAGGTTGACGTTGTTTGCGCCGTCCAGTACGTAGTCGGATTCGTGGAGTATGGGAATATGAGTTGTCAGGTTTATCGTGAGTCCGCTTTTTGGCAGGGTGTAGCCGAGACCGAGCTTCAATCCAAGATACTGGCTGTGGCCGTTCCCGTAGTAGTTGTAGATGGAGGTAACGTCCCCGTCAGCGTAGTTCCTCTGCCTCTTGTTCATGGAGATGAAGGTGTAGTAATAGTTTACGCCCATAGAGAGCCAGAGCTGTTGCGTCAGCGGCAGATTTCCCCCGGCCGAAAAACCGATGGTGTTGTTGTTGTAAACCACGTTGCTGTTGTTCAGCGAGCTGGGGAGCCCTCCCTTCGATTCGTCTATGAATAAGACCGTCCTCGAAGTACCGTTGTAATATTTATAATAGCACCACAAATAGAGTCCCAGCTCATCCGTCTTGCCGGTTGGGTAATATTTCAGACCGAGACCGAGATCCATTAAATGGGCCCTTAAATCATTTTCATAGTCCTTGAAATAGAGATAGCTTTGTGGAAGGGTGTCTCTGTCGTAGACCCCGAATCCGGAATATTCTTCAAGCTCGTTGTTGAATGCATACGACAGCGAGAACGGGACCCTGAAGTATTTCGAGGGCTTCCAGATGCCGTCGATCTCCGTCCTGATCTTCCACCCGTCTATGCTTCCGTTGTCCCTGAAGTCGTAATAGGTTCTGTTCATCGGGTAGTTAACAATATCCTCCTCGTATCTAAGATTTCCGAAAAGGCCCGCCGCCTCGAGGGCGAAGTCGAGCTCCAGATCCTTTAAGGGAAGCCACCCCATTCCAAATGTCGCGCCGATGTAATACTTCTCCTTCGTTTCGATGTACTGGGCGTATCTTCCGCTCCGGTTTGTCTTGACGGTACTGTACAGGGTCTCGTCCCTCGCCTGGCTAAAGTCGAGGTTCAGGGAGACGCCGAGGGCTATCTTGTTGGAAAGCCTCCTCGCATAGAGGAGATCGAGGGACTCGCCGTTTGTGCGGGAATATTTCCCGTACTCGTCGATGTAGTAGGTCCCGCTGGACGGATAGCTCTGATGAAAAAAACCATCGGTGTATTCGAGCCCGAGGTCATAGCTTGCGAACGCCCCGAAGTTGCTCTCCGGCGAAAGTATTTGGACGTAACCGATGTAAAGGCCGTGATTTACAATGTCCTTTTCGGCCGCGAGGTAGGTCGTGTAATTTCCCGTGATCGAATTGGAGATATTATGCAATCTTCCGGAGCCGAAGGTGGCCCTATATGACGCAAAGATCGAGTCTTCATCAACCCCCCTTAGAAAAACCGGATTGGTCTCCCAGTCGATGGCAAACGCGGGAATACTTGCGAGTATAAATAGTATCGAAAAGACGATTCCTTTTCTAATCATTACACTCCTCCTTATAATGACGATAATATACAGCAGCACATTACTTTATATACAAAAAAAGTCAAGAAAAAAACTTCTCGCTGAATAATCTTGACATATCAGACTTTTTTCTCTATTTTATCAGTCATAATAAGATTAATTGGGAGAATCAAATGAAAAGGACTTTAAATCTGCTCCTCTTTTTTATCGTTTTCATATCCTTATCTTCGATGCCGTTATCCCTTGCCGCAGAAGAGGGTGATTTTACCGAGCCTGGCGCTAACTTCGAAAAGCCGGTATCCACGGAGGAGGAGAAGGCCCTCAATGTATACAGTCAGGACGACTCTGAAACCTCCGGCAGCGAAAACCAGGAGCACGACGGCGCCGTCCATTGAGCATGGATCGGGAGTGTAGGATTGGAAGCGTTCCCTTATACAGATAGGATTCGGGGTCCTTTGTCTTTAATTCTTCGTCTTTGAAAAATGTACTTACAGGGACTCTAAGAGCCTTTGCGATATTCTCGAAGTCCCCGATTGTAAGGAGACAACTGTTTAAATCCGTAATTTGAAAAAGTTACGAATTGTGTAGAAAGTTGTTACTTCAGTAAGAAGTGACAATTTAATATCTTACTCCAAACCCTATTTGTAACACCCAGTTTTACGGCAATAGTCCTCCCGGCTCCCGAGACTGTATTTCTTTAAAGCGGGATAACCGACGAGTCAAAAGAGACTCCAATATGCTGATAATCTGAAAGTAATGGGAGAACATATTACATTTCAACTCAAAGTCGACGTATAATTTCCTTTCAAAAAATAGTAATAAGTCAAGGACTTTTTTACAGACTCCCCTCACATGCTATATTCAACTTATGCATAGTTACTTTAAGGGGATAGTTACCAAATTTAATTTACCGCTCGAACCGGGGAAGAAGAGGGTGATGTAATCCCTTTCGGGAAGGGTGAAAAGGGAATTGACCAGATGACTGAAAAAGGAGATTTTTTAGCGTTTTTTTTTACGCCCTGTTTGGCATCGTTTTTGTATCAATGAAATTTTCGGGAAAGCTAAAACATGTAAGTTATTGAAATCACTGGAGCCGGAGGGGGGAGTTGAACCCCCGACCTGATGATTACGAAATGAGAAATCAAAACATCCAACCCCCCGCAAT